>JAFGML010000014.1 GCA_016927555.1 Thermoplasmatota archaeon | reverse complement strand
TATGAGCTGTCACAACCCTACGATGTGCCTGCTACGATGCCCGTGCACCTCCCGTACCGACACCTCGTGACCGTCACTCAAATCGCGCAGACCTGGGATGACGTGAAGACAATACTCATACGAACCAACCAAATCCCCAAGGACCTGCGGAAAGAAGACGAGGAGCATCTCAAGCAGCGGGCAGCTCATGTGCGCTTCTGGCTTGAACGATTCTCACCCGATGAGGTGAAGTTTGAGGTCAAACAGACACTTCCAACAGTGACGTTGACAAAAGACCAACAGACCATCCTATCACTGCTGAACGTGAAGATGTCGCATCTCCCCTGGGAACCAGAATCCATCCATAACATGATTTATGAAGTTGCAGAGGAAACCAGGATTCCCATCAAGACAGCATTCAGCGCCATCTATCAAATTCTCCTTGGGCGGGAGAGAGGACCGCGCGCCGGGTTCTTCTTATCCAACCTTGAGAAACAGTTCGTCCTGAAACGCATTACAGAAGCTCTTAAATAACGTGTACTCTCTTTTCCATGCTACCATGAACATCTACCTTGAGACCTATGGTTGCACTGCCAACAAATCTGATGAAGCAGTCCTCAAAGGCATCCTGCAACAGCACAAGCATCGCATCGTAGACACCATAAAGGATGCAGAGGTACTCGTCCTTCTCACCTGCACGGTGATTAGCACCACAGAACAACGGATGCTCTCCCGGTTAAAGGTGTTTCAACACACTCACAAACAGATAGTGGTGACGGGTTGCATGGCATCCGCACAACCAGCTCTGGTCACGTCGATTGCTCCGCAGGCGATTCTGCTTCCTCCTCAGCACATCCAGTACATTCATGCAGTCCTGCAACCGCAGACACTAGTGTTCAAAGACACAAAGAAAACATTGCTCCCGCGAACATTCACTGGTATCATCGCACCTCTCCTGATCGCTGAGGGATGCCAACGCTCCTGTTCCTACTGTATCACCCATGTCGCCAGAGGCAGGTTGCATAGCTACCCTGTCTCTGATATCGTCGCTGACGTGCGTTCTGTTCTGAACCAAGGGTGCAGAGAGATCCAGCTCACCGCCCAGGACACGGCTGCCTACGGCCTCGATATCGGGACAACGCTCGGTGAACTCCTCACACAGATCTGCAAGATAAACAAGCCGTTCCGCATCCGTGTTGGCATGATGAACCCGGTGACTCTCCTGCCGTACCGTGCAACAATTTTCTCAGCCTACTCCCACCCAAAGGTGTACAAATTTCTCCATCTCCCAGTCCAATCAGGTGATGATGACATCCTTGAAAAAATGAACCGAGGATACACCGTGAACGACTTTACAACCCTGGTCAACCGCTATAAAGCTTCCTTCCCCAGTGGGACGCTCTCCACTGATGTCATCATCGGGTTTCCCACGGAAACCGACGAACAGTTCCAGCGCACAATGAACCTGATACACCACCTCAAACCAGACATCATCAATATCACCAGGTTCTCCGCCCGTCCCCAGACGTCTGCAAAAACCATGAGCGGGCGCGTTCCAACACACATCGTGAAAGAACGATCACGACAGATGACACGACTGTGTGCCGCCATCACCTATGAAAACAACACACAACACCTCAAGAAGCAGTACCAAGTGCTTGTCACAGAGAGAGGAAAAAACAACACTTGGGTGGGACGAACAGAGCACTATAAACCAGTTGTGATCACCGGCCCAGTACACCTCGGTGACGTCCGTGACGTGCTCATTACGAAAGTGACATCGACCTACCTTGTCGGAACCCTTATATAATAATCATATATATGCGAAACCCGTGGTTTGGAGATGATACGAGTAGCGATTAACGGGTTTGGACGAATAGGGAGAAACGTACTCCGATCAGCGTTACAGCACTCACAGTACGGTAAGAAATTTGAAATCGTTGCTATCAATGACCTTGGTAACACTGAGATCCTCGCACATCTCCTCAAATACGATTCTATTTACGGAAAATTCGCTGGAGAGGTTGCTGCAACACCAGAGGGCATCCAGGTGAACGGACACCTGATCGCGTTCTTCTCCGAAGTCAACCCATCCAATCTCCCCTGGCGAAAATTAAACACAGATGTCGTGGTGGAATCCACCGGGGTGTTCCGCACACGAGAAGGCGCAGGAAAGCACCTGGAAGCAGGAGCAAAAAAAGTCATCATCTCTGCTCCAGGAAAAGACCCAGACAAAACCATCGTCTTAGGGGTCAATGAGAAGGAGTACGACCCAAACAAACACCACATTATCTCCATGGCGTCCTGCACCACCAACAGTCTTGCCCCACCCGTGAAAGTCCTGCAGGACACCTTTGGCATTGAACAAGGCTTCATGACCACAGTTCACTCCTACACAGGTGATCAGCGCATCCTTGATTTCCCACACAAAGACCTCAGACGAGCCCGTGCTGCCGCTGTCTCGATCATCCCGACAACCACAGGTGCAGCAAAAGCCGTCTCTCTGGTGATTCCTGCCTTGAAAGGAAAAATTGACGGCATCGCCTTACGCGTCCCCACACCAGATGGGTCAATTACCGATTTCTCATGCACTCTGAAGACACCAACGACTGCACACGACATCAACCAGGCCTTCAAACACGCGGCAGACACCACCATGAAAGGTATCCTTCACTACACCGAGGAGCCCCTCGTCTCTGTTGACATCGTCGGCAACCCACACTCCGCTATTATCGATGGCCTGATGACCAAGGTCATCGGGGAGAAAGGAACACTCGCCAAGATTTTCTCCTGGTACGATAACGAATGGGGGTACTCCTGCCGTATCGTCGACTTACTTCACTACATGTTCAATGAACGCATGCTTCCCGTGGAAACCGTCAAGCAATAACCCCATACTTTTTTACCATCTATGTCCAGTATCTTTAAATAAATACAAGTGATGTAGGACCACAGAGGAGGCATTTGAGAATGAAGAACTACAACACACTTAATGATTTTAATGTCGAAAACAAAACCGTACTACTCCGCGTTGATTTCAACATGCCACTGGATAAAAAGACACTAGCCATCACCGATGATACCCGCATACGACTCGCGTTGCCCACCATCCAAGAGCTCGTGAAGAAACATGCAAAAACCGTTATCCTTGCGCATCAAGGCAAACAAGGCAGCTGGGACTTCATCTCCCTGCAGACCCACGCGCAGACCCTGCAGAACCTATTAGGAAAACCAGTGACCTTCGTTGATGACATCTACGGAGAGAAAGCCAAACACACGATACAGACAATGAAACCAGGAGACGTCGTGTTCCTTGACAACGTACGAAAATTTACTGCTGAAACAGAGAAGAAGAAACCAGAGGACCATGCTCACTCAGAGCTAGTGCAAAACCTCGCACCACTTGCGGATTATTACGTCAACGACGCGTTTGCTGCTGCGCACCGCGCGCAGTGCTCACTGACCGGGTTTACAGCAGTACTCCCCTCAGCTGCAGGCCGCCTCATGGAGAAAGAGCTCACGTCACTTGAAAAGGCACTCAGCCACCCAGAGCACCCATCAGTGTTCCTCTTCGGGGGAGCAAAATTTGCTGATGTCGTCGTCACCATCGACCGCATTCTTGGTAACAAAACTGCTGACCATGTCCTGCTGACTGGACTGACTGCAAATGCATTCCTCAAAGCCAAGGGAATGAACCTTGGTAAGAGAAATGAGGCAGCCTTTGCTGAGGAGGGAACACCAGAAGTCTTTCGTGCGATAGCAGCACTCTACAAGAAGTATGAGCACTTCATCCACCTGCCTTCTGACTTTGCACTTGAAGAGAACGGTGCGAGAAAAGAAATCACCCTTGCCCAACTCCCGGCAGCCAACCCCCTCTTTGACATCGGTGGCCAGACTGTACAAGCGTACAAGACCATACTGTCCACAGCAAAAACCATTTTTATTTCAGGACCCTGCGGCGTCTTCGAAAACCCGCTCTTCAGAAAAGGAACACACGACATCTTCACGTACATCACCACGACACACGCCTTTACCATCGCCGGAGGGGGACACACGGTCGCTGCTATAGAACAGCTGAACCTCCGCTCTAAAATAAGTCACATCAGCACCGGGGGCGGTGCCCTAGAAAAATACATCATGGGGGAGAAACTCCCGGTCGTCGAAGCACTCAAAGCAGCGCAACAGCGCCCCCTCATCCACACAAAATAACACCAACAGTTAGGAAAACAATCAAATACTCTTTCTTTTTACCTTCTTTGAACTACGGGCTGATAGATCAGCGGAAGATCGCCGCCTTCGCAAGGCGGAGGCCGCGGGTTCAAATCCCGCTCAGTCCATCCTCTCTGTGTTCCGGTCTTCTCCAGAGTAATACATACCTTTTTTTACTTAGTACGATTATCTCCTAACCATTCATCGTAGACAAGAAGGGAGCGACAGTGTCAAAAACAAGTGTCCAGCAACTCAAGCAAGATGAAAAAAAAATATTGACTGTCCTGCAGAACAACGCCCATGAAAGTATTGACGTGCTCGCAAAAAAATGTGGTTTTTCCCGTCAGAAGGTCTGGCGGATCATGAAAAAACTCGAAAAGGAGAGAATCATCTGGGGGTACACCGCCGTCTATGACCAAGAGCACTACAACCTCAAACGATTCACCATGCTCATGAAACGGTCAACCGTACCTCTTGATAAAAAAGTCATTGATGAGATTCTTACCACACGCCTTGATGATCTTCTCCCTGATGCTCATATTCAGATAGAAAACATTGAATACGTGCATGGATCCTGTGACGGTATCTTTACCTTTCTTGCACAGGACATTGTGACTGCAAAAAAATTCTGTGAACGCTTCAACGCTAAATTCAGCCCCTACGTTGATAATCTTGAGATTTTAGAACACATACTTGGTATCCGGAAACAAACCCTTAGGAACCCCCGTCTCAAAGAACAAATTAAATTTCTTTGACACAAAACGCCAATTGAACCAAGTGGCACTTTTTTCCTTTCCTCAACCGTGCGACACGGCAGCTCGTAGCTCTATTTAAACGTTAGGGTGCCTGAGGCGTAAAACATATATGTAAGATTTATATATGATAATTATATACGGTGAGGTTACCTCGAATACTAACCTCAGTACAATACTGTCCCGGGTTATTCCGGTCGGTCTATGAGAGGATGTCATCATGACAATCGGTGAGTAGACCTTTTCAAATCCGGGCGATAGTATGGATGTGGAGGTTCAAGAAAATCAAGACACTTAGAGGTAAACGTCTTGCGCACTCTTGAATCTGACGATCGACGTGTTGGTGATATTTAATTCACCCACCAATTCAAAACACCAATAATAATAGTGTGCCAGATTCTGGTTGATCCTGCCAGAGGTCACTGCTATTGGGATTCGACTAAGCCATGCGAGTCGAGAGGGTTCGG
>JAFGML010000013.1 GCA_016927555.1 Thermoplasmatota archaeon | reverse complement strand
TGGTTCTCAGTTAGCGCTTGACAGCATCTTCAACGGGTTGATCCGTGCCTCTGATCTGACGAATGGCGCTGGGTTGTATCGTGTGTACGCTGCGTTCCGCGACCCCGAGGGCAACATCTGGAGGATTGATGATGAGACCGAGCTGGTGGCTACCTGGGAGTTCACGTACACCTGATGGTCAATTTTCGTTCATCCTAGAAGCATACGACAAGGCATCCACGCAAAGGTACTCACTCATCCCCCCTCTTCTTTTTTTTTAATACTTAAACCGTAGCAGTGCAGCAACCCCACCGATGCTGTCGAATTTCTTGCCTGCCTCATGCATCGTATTGATTATCATGAACCCACACTGTGTCTTACGTGCAAGCTCTAAGAACTGCTCCCCATCCTTTGTTCGCACCAAGACATCAGAGATCAGCAGCTGTTCCGCGGCGCCACGCGACAACGCGTCCAGCACTTCGTTTTTCCCATAGGTCACTCGTCCGTCCTTCTTCATCTCCTCAAACACCTTTTCAACCGCCTGCGTCTCTTTGGACACCCGGTTCTCCTTGGTGATCTGCTCCACGATCCCCAGTTTGAGTGCCTCATGGACCCCGTTCATCCCCGCGTTCGCGGTTGCATGCGTGAGTGCGCCCTCAAACACGTCTGGGTCTTTCTCCCTCCCCTGTCTGAGGAAATGCTCCCGGGCAAACCCCGGACCAATGACCACTACTGGGGAGTCAGGTTTCTTTATGGTTTTCACCACGGAGCGGATCTCACCGTAGTACTCCTGTGACGTCTCCTTACTCTCGTACATCTTCCCGGAGCGATGCGCATCGATCTCAGCGACGCATTGTACCCCACTCTGGTACAGCATCGCAACCGTGGCTGCATCATCATCCAGCGACACGATCACCAACATCGGTGCGAGCCGCTGTGCCACCGCCTCCTCGATACGTTCGAGCTGATGGACCCTCCAGCGCTCCTTGAGAATCGACAGCGGCTGCATCTCCTCAGCATCCACGTTGAACGTGTGGTGTGACCCAAGGTCCTGTGGTCCCTCCCGGATCACCCCCTGGATACGCAGTCTGTTGGAAAACTCGTGGAACATGACTTTCTCCACGAGTATGCCGAGTTTCATTTTCTTCTTCTCGGCTTTCTTGGCCCGCAGCTTATCTGCTTGTTGGTCCTCAGCGGTCCGGAACGTCACCATCCGGACCAAGTCCCCCTCCTCAATGATGTTGTACAAATGCCAGATGTCATCCAGGTTCTCCGGTACGAGTTTGATTTCACCGGTCTTGGGGTCTTTAAAGATCACTTTCACGGCACGTCACCTACTCAAGGGTAAACCCAATGGTTTTTGTCATCATGAGATTCCCGGGCGGCAGCACTTTTTCAAGAGTGTCAGCAGACACGGAAAACACCTTAGCTAGCTTTCGGGCGACAACGCTTTTCTTGGTCGCACCTGGTACGAGCACCGCGTACTGCGTCGCTCGCGTTGCCACCGCGGACACCGGGCCACCCATGATCTTCTCAGTGTCATCAAGGATGATGCGACCAACCGCGACTTCAAGGGTGCACCGTTGGTAGTTCCGTTTCCCCCGGATGATAAACGCACCCTTAGGGACGTACTCCCCGCTCTGCGGCGTCTTGCTCACCTGCTCAGGCAGCACCCAGTACGCTTGGGCCTCAGCAAACTGATTCCACGCCCGTGAGTATGACGCGGCAAACACACACGCTTCCTCAAGCGTCTGCACAGAGATGGGCAGCGGCTCATCATAGATGCCTTTGCTTTTCACCACACAGCTGGGTGCCCCATGGATATCCGCATGCGCGTACCGATCACCATCAGTGAGGTACTTCTTCACTACCAGATCATTGCTCGAGGCATCCCTGCCTGCAACAATGATGTTTCCCTCAGATGAGATGAACCAGCGGAACTTCTCAAACCACCACTGCTTCTCATGCGTCACTGGTTGTTTCTTCTCAACACGCTTCGCTGCTTTCAGGACAGTCATGTCTTTTTTCGTCTGCTCGACCGCCTCACGGGCACCCTTGAATTTCTCCTGCAGCTTTTTTCCTTCCTCGTAGAGCAGCTGTGCGTTCTCCGCCACGCTTTTTCTGAAATCCAAGGCGACTTTGCTCACCTGCCCTGTGTCATCAGGAAGCTGTACCACGAGCTCGTTTGCTGTGGGGTCAAACCGGGACACCAGCGGGTTCTCGTTGATCTCTTTAATTCCTTGGTCTTTGTTTTTTTCTTGTAACACTGCTGTAATCTGCCCTAGGAGTTGTTCACAGGCTTGGAAATGGACGTACAGCAAATCACCGTGTGCTTTCTTCAGCGCGCTGCTCTGTGAAAACTCCTCAAGGAGCTGCTGCTGCGAATCCAGTTGCCGCTGCAGTTTCTCCACTGCATTCTGATGTGCAGTATCCTGCGGCTCTACCACGGGTTCAGCGTCACGGAGCCGCTCAAGCCCAGCAGACAAACTCTCAAGAGCTTCGACCTCTAAGTCTTTGTATTTCACAAACGGTAGGGGAACCACATCGATGAGTACACCGTCTTTTTTCACGAGCTGGGGATGAAACGCGTGTTTCTGAAACTCTGCAAGCAGTAGGTGCATCTCCTGGTACAACTGGTGTACTTGTGTCTCGCTAAGCGTTGAGGTCTTTGTTGTTTTCTCCACCCCGGCACGGGCGCAGATTTCCTCTGCGTACAACCCGCTGAGGTTCACGGTCGTCGCCAGCGTCCGCACTACATCCTTTGCACTTGCCTGTATCATCTCAATGAACTGCTGCTCATCGAGAATAAACGGGTTGGTCTGCGATGGTGGCGGTTGGTACAGCTCACCGGTTTTTAGGACCCGTGACGACCACTCCTGCGTTACCAATGGACGGATAATCCGGCAATCGGGGTCAAGCAGCAGGATATTGCCGTTGCTGAACAGCTCACAGACCAGAGCATACTCGCCTTCCTTGCGACCAACAGTGATGGTAATGATACGATCACACTCATGCTGTGTAATCGCGGTAATCCGGCCGTTCAAGAGGTACTTGCGCAGCGTCATCGCGAACACCGAGGGTTTCTCCGGGGTGTCAAACTGCTTCTGCGTACGACAGAGCAGTGCTCCGTTGCGGATGAACAGCGATTCCTTCTGACGAGCGTTTTTCTGTTGTACTCTCACCAGGATCTCGCTGCGAGACAGCTGATAGATTTTCTCCACATAGCATCCGAGTAAGTCCTGCAGCTCAGAGACAAGCACAACGATGTCTAATGCGGAGACGCCCCGGCTCATCATCGCAACACAGGATAGTGTATGTTGTTAAAAAAGAATAGGATACCAAGGCGATTGATTAAACAAGGCACAATTACCCGATAATGAATACAAAGAGTCCAAGCAACAGGATAGTGTACTCTTGCTGGGTTGGAGGTACGCCATCGTACTGCAGCAGCAGACCCATGCTCATTTTCCCAAGACCAAGGGGAATCACACGGAACTCCTCGTGCTCCTGTGGTGCGAGCACCTCAATAGTTTTCTTTGCGTAACCGCCACGGGGAAGGAGTAGCAGGCCACCGTCGAACGATACCTCAAAGGAGATGTTGGTGACGTCAACCTGACCTGTGTTTTGAATATCAAAATTCAATCCAATCCCTGGTTTCAGTGTAATCGTTACTAGTGGTTGAACAATAGAAAGCTGGATTGCATCCATGCCGTGCATGCCACCAGCATCAGTCACCGTCAGTACCACCGTATAGTCGTCAGCTGTGGTGTACACATGCACAGGATTCTGCTCAGATGAGGTAGTGTTATCACCGAAATCCCACCACCACTCATACGGTATTTTTCCCCCCGTGGCAGACACATTGAATGAAACAGGGACTCCGACGATGCCACTGCCTGGTCCTGTGGCTTCAACGATGATTGTCGTGGAGACAGCCTCAAACGTGGTGTTCGCGTAGATGTTGTAGACGACAGCATGCACAGAAGCATAACACACACCCAGCGCAGTGGTGTTCGGCAGGACAAAATCAAAGGTGTACCCTCCATCAGGTAGGGTGACGCCGCAGAACCCGATGACAGAAATGCCCTGAGAGTCGATGATGTCTAAGCAGACAGGGGATCCTTCGATGCCGGTCCCATTCTCGGTGAGCCGTCCGAAGACAGAGACGTCTTCATCAAGGTAGTACTGTGGTTGATCTGTTTCAACAGTGAGTTCAACGCTCCTGATTACACTACCAGTGCTGATACCTGCAGCAACGACAAGAAGCATAGAGAGCGTTATTCCGACGATGGGTCTGATGACCTGAGACTGACTTGTGGTTATCATCAAGCAATCCTCCTAGGAGAATAATATTATATATGTTTTAATATAAAAATATTTCCCTGTGGGGGCTTCAAAGCAGTCTCGGTTATAGCCGTCTCTTTGGAGGTGACCGTCGCGCAATCGTCTGTACAACATGAAGCAGATCACTGATATTGAACGGTTTCATAATGTAGTCAGCAATGTAGGGGTAGATTTCATCAAACTCAGCCCCCTGGATGCGCTTTGCCGTTAGCACAATGATAGTATTGGAGTCGACAAACCCCTCGGTGCTCATCGTCCGTATCGTCTCGACCCCATCCATGACCGGCATCATCAGATCCAGGATGATGATGCCTTGGAAGCCCTTCTCCAGTTCAAGGAGGCAGTGCCGTCCGTTCTGGGCCGTGGTGACCTCAAATCCGTGCTTCTCGAACAGCTCCTTGAGGCTCTGGATGATGTCTGGGTCATCATCGACGATCATGATCTTTGTGATGAAATAGTCAGGCTCTCTCATAGGTCAGGCTGTGAGTAGTTTCTCCCTTTAAATGGGTTTTGAAAAAATCCAGCATCCGTATGGCGTACATGCTCAGAGAAGGAGGTGTAGGATGGGAAGAGGTACCTCCTTATAAAAAAGGAGAGACGGGATGCTTAGGGAGGAAGAGGTACCTCAACATACTAGGAAAGATGTCAGTCTGAGAGCAGGACGGAAAGGAAGGGATGTGGGAAGAGAAGAGGAGAGTATGTTTGGTGGCAATGGTTGCGGATGGTGTGTGCGCTCCCCCAGGCGAACATGTTAAAGAGATGGGTAGGTTGTTTTCCAGGTGAGTCACAGATGTTCTTCATTTTTTTTTCCCTTCACCACTTTGCCTTGCATTTCTGCCCGGCAATACCTGTATCACTCATTTAGTATTTAAACTTTATTGTCTTTGCCTGGCATAACCGATAGGCAATAACGAAATGCATAAATAGCCAACAACCGATAAACGGTCGTGGAGAGCTACCAAGAGGAACTGGCGAACATCAAGACTATTCTGAAAAAGCACCCTAAAGGCATGACCGTCACCGACATCGCCAGGGAGATACACATCAACAGAAACTCTGTGGCCAAGTACCTCGACATCCTGCTGATCTCAGGACATGCAGAGATGCTGACATTTGGCCCTGCAAAAGTTTTCTTCCCCTCCTCTCGCATCCCTCTCACCGCGATGCTGAATTTCACCCATGACTACATCACCCTGCTGGACAGAGACCTCAAGTTCCTCCAAATCAGCGACAACCTGCTCCGGTTCCTCAGCATTCAACGCACGGACATCATCGGCAGACCCCTTGACACCCTTGGACTGTCGTTCTTCCAACTCCCAGACATCATCACCCATGCGAAACGGGCGCTCAACGGAAAGGAATTTTCCATTGAAAAACGCTACGAGCACACCCAGGGAACCACCCATCTACGGATTAGGTACATCCCTACCACCTTCGACGATGGGGAGCCTGGGGTCACCCTCATCATCGAGGACATTACCGAACGCAAACAGTACGAAGAAACAATGAAACGCATCATTCAGGAATGGGAGACCATGTTCCACTCCATCACTGACATGGTTTTTATCCAGGACACAGAGTATTCTATTCTGAAGGCAAATAAATCCTTTGCCGAATTCCTCCACATGACCCCTGAGGAATGCATTGGGAGGAAATGCTACCACGTCGTCCATGAGATGCACACCGCGCATTCACCCTGCCCCTGCTCTGTCGTCCAGCAGACCAAACAACCAGCCACAGTTTCTTTCTATGAGCCACACCTCGGCAAGCACCTGCAAGTCTCTGCCTCACCCATCTTCAACGATGACGGTGAAATCACCGGCTCTGTCCACATCATCAAAGATATCACGAACCAAAAACAGACCACATCATCTCCGTAAATAACGAACATCTATGCATCAATAGGCCAGCATAAGACACAGAACCTGGGCTACCCCTTGTTTTAAAGCACGAAACCCCGGCTTACGTGCCGGATATCACCGTCTTCTTCTTATACCATATCTTTTTATATTAATCTTTTATTTGTACCAATTACTTAGCATAAATAAGGGGAAAGAGAGTAATGAAGAATACAAAAACAGCACTAGTTGTTGGTATACTAGTCCTTGCGGCTATGCTACCAATCATGCAGGCAGCTGACCACCCACAGACCATCTCGGGACCATCGAATTTTACGTCATATACCTATTCCAGCAGCACAGAACTTATCATCACGTTTGGATTGACAGACTACCATGAGACCTTAGTGACAACAGAGCAAGGGGACTTTACCCTCGTCGAAGTTGGGACTGGGTTCCTTGGTGATATCGGAGGCCCACAGCTTCCCGCAGTCACCAGTACCTACGCGGTACCAACACAGGATGTGGCTGTTGAGATCCTCGAAGCACATCTCAAGGAAACCCGCAGTATTGACCGCATCTACCCTGTGCAACACCCGCAGTCCGATGATCACCCTGGTGAACCAGAGTTCGCCTATGATGAAGCCGCGTATCAACAGGACTCCATGGTGCCAGACCAGCTGGTAGAACTCGTCGACACAGGCAACATCCGGGACATCCCCTTTGCCACCCTGCGGTTCTGCCCAGTCACATACAATCCAGTACAACAGGTGGCCAATATCTACGACAGCGTCGTCGTCAAACTCACCTTCCCAGCACCTGCACAGGTCTCTGTTGAACAGAACTTTGAGCACGCACCGTTCTACTCGTTTTACAGCAACGTCTTTCAGAACTGGGATGGCTTTGTCGACCACACAATGCTGCAGCCACGGGCAACAACCAGGGATGCCGGCTGCGATTACCTGATGATTACCCATGAGAACTACTACACACAGGCAAAGGAACTCGCAGACTGGAAACATGCCAGTGGACTGATGGCAAAAACCGTGAACGTCTCTGAGGCAGGATCCAACTACAACCAGATCCGGCAGTACATCCAGGACGCCTATGACACCTGGACACCTGCTCCCTCCTATGTCCTGCTCTTCGGTGACGCAGAACAGGTGCCAACGACCTACGTCTACGGGACAGCCACTGACCTGTGGTACGCCTGCGTCGATGGGTCGGACTACATCCCTGACCTGTTCATCGGCAGGATACCAGCAGACAACGCAGGGCAGGCCGACACCATTGTCCAGAAAATCCTGACCTACGAGCAGAGCCCACCGACACTCGCCAGCTTCTACCAGAACATGGTCGTCGCCGCGTACTTCCAGGATGACAACAACAACCACTACGAGGACAGACGGTTCGTGCGCACCAGCGAAGAAGTCAAAGATTACCTGTTCACCCTTGGCTATATCCCGGAGAGAATCTACGTCACTAGCTCGTCCATCACCCCCACGCACTACAACGACGGGTACTACGGCAACGGGGAGCCCTTGCCACCAGACCTCCTCCGACCTGGGTTCGCCTGGGATGGAGACGCAGATGATATCTGCAACGCCCTTGACGCTGGGATCTTCATCTTGAATCATCGAGACCATGGCATGCAGTCAGGATGGGGGGACCCGTACTTCACCACCTCCAACTTCAACGAATTCTCCAATGGGGAACTGCTCCCTGTGGTGTTCAGCATCAACTGCCTCACTGGTCAGTTTGATACCGGGGAGTGCTTCTGCGAGGAGTTCCTGCGAAAGACTGATGGCGGCTGTGTCGCTATCTTCGGAGCCTCTGACGTCAGCTACAGCGGGTACAATGATTGGCTCTGCCGCGGGTTCTACGACGGTATGTGGCCTGACTTTGACATCAACATCACCAATGCTGACCCCTTGTATCAGCTCGGTCAAGTCCTCAACTACGGCAAGGTGTACATGACACAGACCTGGGGAGACCCCTGGGGCTACGAGCGTCTCACCTTTGAGATGTTCCACGTGTTTGGCGACCCCGCCTTGGATCTCTACACCGCGGTTCCTGAGGACCTCGAGGTGACCTACGTGCTGCTCACCGACACCATCCAAGTCACCGTTACGTCAAACAGCAACCCCTTGGAAGGCGCACGGGTCTGCATCAGTCAGGACAGCGGGTTCTTCCAGTCAGGTCTCACTGATGCCACAGGAATCGTCGAGTTGGATAAGACGACGGCAGCAACCGAAGATGAAGTCTTACTCGTCGCCACCGCGCATAACCATCTGTACTTCAGCGACAGCTTCATGCTGAACCAACGACCCGAGAAACCAGCCACACCCGACGGGCCGACCGATGGAAAAGTCAACACCGCGTACATGTACAAAACCTCCACAGTTGATTTGGACGGTGACCGAGTGTACTACAACTTCTCCTGGGGAGACGGCACCTACAGCGACTGGATCGGTCCGTACGACTCCGGTGAAGAAGCAACAGCCAAGCACTCATGGAAAACCAAAGGAAACTACGACATCAAGGTCAAAGCCAAGGACACCATGGGTGGGGAGAGCGACTGGTCAGATCCACTGCCGGTGAGCATGCCTCTGAAAATATCATTCTCCCATCCGCTCCTGGAGTGGCTGTACAGCAGGATAGTCGACCGGTTTCCGTTGCTAGCAGCCCTCATCGAACAGATGCTGCTCTAACACCCTTTTTTTCTTTTCTTTTTTAATAAGGGAAGGAGGTAATAATTCGTATGAACAAGAAGAAATGGATAGTCAGCGGGGCGCTATGCTGTCTGCTAGCGATGACCGCGGTTACGGCAAGTGGGATGATCCTGCGAATGGATTCACCGTTCTTTTCTCTTGAGAAGAACAGACGCATGGACGAACGCTCTATTGTTGTGCCTGATTCAGAAACGGTGCTGGTCATCGGGGAGACACAAAGTAGAAGTGAAACACAGGTTTCATACTACAAAATCAGCCTGGATGGCGGGGCGTCCTTTGTGCGAACCGTGCATGATCCATCCTACGAACTTGGTTTGCGATATGCACACTTCGATCCACTGCAGGATTCACCGTCCGTACCGTCTGTGCTTTCCGCTAGCGATGACACACACCTGTACATCGTCCAGTTTATCACACAACCACTTGAAGTCTTTGACACAGCCATCACAGACCTCGGTGGAGAGGTGCATCACTACATCGCCCAGTACGCCTATCTTGTGGAGATGGACGACGAAACATGCACTTCTGTTGCATCGTTGCCGTACGTCCGCTGGGTCGGACCGTACCATCCTGCGTATCGACTTGAGGAGTTCATGCTACAGCATCTTGCTGATGCTGAGCAGGTATACCCCCTGCAGCGGTACAACATCCAGGTCCATGACATAGAAGATAAAACCACCATCGCAGATCGAATCAGTGCTCATGGTGGACTCGTCGACAGATCGGATGCAGGCAAGCATCTCCTTGAAGCCACGTTGACCCCAGAGCAGCTCTTCGCTGTTGCTCGCTGGGATGAGGTGCTGTTCATCGACCGCTGGAGCCCCTATGAAGCAGATATGAACAATGCACGGGCGATCGGTGGTGCGAACTACATTGAGACACTAGCAGGCTACGATGGTAGTGGCGTCCGTGGGGAGGTCTTTGATGCTGGGTTCAACCTGAACCATGTTGATTTCGCCAGCCGCCCCCTCATTCAACATGGGACTGTTGGAACCAATTCTCATGGTGCCTCAACATCTGGGATTTGTTTTGGTGATGGCACCGGCAATGCACTCGCCAGAGGTCTCCTCCCCGAAGGACAAGGGATTGTTGGTGATTATAATTATATAGGACTAACAGGCACAAGTCGATACACTCACACAGGGGAGTTATTACAAGCTCCATATTATGGCGTGTTTGAAACCGCAAGCGTGGGAAGTGATCGGACCACCCAGTACACCACGATTTCCGCGGACACCGATGACGCGTTATTTGATTTTGATATCGTGCACTGCCAATCCCAGAGCAACGCTGGTGATCAGGATTCCCGTCCTCAGGCCTGGGCGAAGAACATCATCTCTGGTGGTGGGGTGTACCACTATGATACGCTGTCCACTGCAGATGACTGCTGGTGTGGTGGTGCCAGCATAGGCCCTGCTTCCGATGGACGCATTAAACCTGACCTCTGGCACTTCTATGACAAGATATACACCGTGACCACAGGATCGACAACTGCGTACACCACAAACTTTGGTGGTACGAGTGGCGCAACACCCATCATCGCTGGTCACGTCGGCTTATTCTTCGAGATGTGGTCTGATGGGATCTTCGGCAACCCAGTCACCCCAGGTGGGACCGTGTTTGAGAACCGTGCGCACATGACCACAGCCAAGGCCATGCTCATCAACACCGCCACACAATATGCGTTCACCGGCACGACCCATGATAAAACCCGGATGCATCAGGGCTGGGGCATGCCCAACCTACAGACCATGTACGACCTGCGGGACAAGATGTACATCATCGATGAGACTGACATCCTATCACCCTTTGAGGTCTCCTCGCATCAGGTCTTGGTCGAAGCTGGCGAGCCTGCGTTGAAGGTCACCATGACCTACGCAGACCCAGCAGGCAACCCGGGGGTGCAATCTCAGCATCGGATCAACGACCTCTCCCTCAGAGTGATTTCCCCAGGGGGAACCGTGTATTATGGGAACAACGGCCTGCTGACTGGTGTCTGGTCAACAACTGGAGGCAGCTTTGATACCAAAAACACGGTGGAGTGCGTCTACATTCAAAACCCTGCGACCGGGCTTTGGACTGTCGAAGTCTGTGCACCGGAACTCATCCAGGACAGCCATGTGGAGACACCAGAGCTTGATGCTGACTACGCCTTGGTCGTCAGTGGCGTGTCACCCGTGCTGAAAACCTATGTGGATGTCACCGTGTTCTTAGAAGGACCGTTTGCTGGCTCTGAGATGACCTGTTTCTTAAACACGTATAGTCTGCTGCCTACCTCACAGCCGTACAGTGGTGCACCTTGGTACTACACCGGCACTGAGACGGTTACCAGCATCCCGAACCAAGATGTCGTGGACTGGGTACTGGTGGAGCTGCGGGACACATCCGATGGTGCGTCAACAGCTACAGGGGCTACGCAGATTGCACGGCAAGCCGCTTTTGTGCTCCGTGATGGCTCTGTCGTTGGATTGGATGGTGCTAGCACCTTGGAGTTTGATGTCACCGTTGCCCATAACCTGTTTGTGGTACTCTGGCATCGGAACCATCTTTCGGTCATGTCTGCAGTACCACTTACCGAGGTAGGTGCAGTGTATAGCTATGATTTTTCGACAGGCAGCGGCCAGGTCTATGGTGGTGTCAACGGACATGTCCAACTCACACCCAGCGTCTGGGGGATGACTGGTGGCGATGGCGATGCGGACGGGCAGATCACCAATGGTGATAAAATCCAGGTCTGGGCCGTCCAAGCAGGCTACTCGGGGTACCTCGCTGGTGATTTCACCCTAAACTCCCAGGTGGACAATGTGGATAAGAACGACATCTGGGGCCTCAACGCAGGACGCGGCTCACAAGTGCCTAGCTAGGCTGCCGAAAAAAAGAGACTCGTACCACTCTTTTTTTTTTTATGTTATTGTGATGTTCACTGTTGTCAACAATTTCAGGGTGACCAGGACAAACAAGGTGAGTATCGCATTGGTCTTGAGGTCAAAGACCTTGACCCACTCCAGCAGGGCGATGATTACGTACGATAGAATGAGCAGAAGTACAAGTTGAAGCACCGCCATGCCAAGAATCCCAAGGATATTGGACTCTGAGTAGTTGAGGAGCAGCTCCCAGATCGTCGCAAAGTATGCCAGCAACCCGATGGTGAGCTGTGCTTTCGTAATCTCTCTCATACGTGGTGTGAGTGCTTGGTTCTTTATAAAGATTATTCAACTAAAACCTGCAGGTGTCTTGTGTGCTGTACTCTGGCAGTACGCATTCTTCTCCTCTCACCCTCGGTAGGAGGTTCGCAGGGAAACAATGAAGAGATCCATCTCATCGTACGCGCACTTCCCCGTGCTGGTGAACGCAGACACGCTGAGGGTGTGTTTCCCGATCAGAGGATAGTAGTTCCCCTTGATAGCCCACTCATAGGGTGGCTCACGGTCCCAGACCACAAAGTTACCATCGATGCAGAACACGACGTACTCGATGGTCTCCTTGGTGAACACGTCTGCATGTGCCAGGGCGTTTGCCCCCAGCAGAATCGTCAGTCCCCGCAATCCCGTGTACCAGTGTTTCGCAAACGAGGTCTGCAGCAGCGGGCGTTTGAAGAGGTAGGTGTACCCCTCGTAGGGGCTGCGCAGGACCACGTGTACATCTAGTGGACGTATGGTGAACTCCACGGTGATCGCTAGCATGAGTTTTGTCGCTTTCACGTAGTACGACCAGTTCAGTTTATCTGGGCTGTCCTGCGGGGTGTGCGCCCAGGGGTACCCATCCTGATGGGCGATCCAGACGCCGTCGTACCCGTAGTCCACGAACGGCTGATGGTCTGCACCACGATAGTTCGGCAGGATGTCCACGGTCATATCCACGGTGTTCTGGTACGTCAGGCTGATGTCCTGGGCGTACTCAGCGACCCAGTGTGACCGTGGTGGTGGGAAGAAACGCAGGGTCCGTCCACCCTCTGTGGTGTTCGCGTACCCTATCATATCCATGTTGAGTACTGCGACGATGGTGTCGCCACGGAAGGCCGCCTCTCGTGCGTACGAGAAGCTCCCGTAGGTGCCGACCTCTTCTCCAGAGAACGCGATGAATCGAATTGTGTGGTTGAACTGATGCTGACACAGCACAGAGGCAATCGCAAGCACCGCTGCTGTTCCTGAGCCGTCATCATCAGCACCAGGGGCGCCAGCCACGGTGTCATAGTGCCCACAGAGGATGTACTCCGCGGTGCTGTTCACATCAGTCCCAGGCAACGTCGCGACGACGTTGCGGCAGGAGAACCCTGCGTAGTGCCAGGGGTGAAACGCGACAGACAGTCCCATGTCCTCAAACGCGTGGTAGATGTACTGCGATGCAAGGCTGCAGTTCAGCGACCCGGTGTACCGTGGGCCAAATCTCATGAGCCCGTCGTGGTAGTCAAAGAGCATGGTTTCATTGATCTGCTGCATCATGCTGATGATAGCAGGATCTCCACCTGCGCTGTTCACTTCATCGGGTACTGTCTGCTGTGCTGCTCCCAGGCTTGCTGCTGGGAAAAAGAACAGGCATATGACGACGACTGCGGCTATCTGATAGCTCATAGGTGTTCCCTTCATGGAATGATGCCCCCGAAGATATATAAATATTTTGTAAGAAAAATAATTAAAAGAAGAAAGAGGATGTTACGTTTGGTATCCACCGATCATCAGACTGGGGTCCCCCAGCAGCACCCACTCCTGGACGATTTTACAGTCGGTTTTGTCTGCCATGGGAGGATGCTCGTTCATGTAGTAGATGAGATCGGTCGCATGCGTATCACCAAGGTGATCGTTCCCATCGCTGTAGCTCTTGAAGAACAACCACTCCAGGTGCCGTCCCCGTTGCGTCAACGTATCTTCGCCACGCTCGCCGTACCCCAGGCCGCTGTTGGCAATCACAGCGATCGCCCCGCCACGGGTGCGGCTCGCTAGGGACCAGGCCCAGCACCGCGGGATCCATTCCATGTACCAGAATTTCCCCACAGAAAGACCATACGAAAAATACTGCAAACCATCCTGCAGGACTCCTTTGACCATGTTCAGCAGGCTGGTGTTGAACTGGGCGTTGTGGCACCCGCCGACGATCACCACGGGTTGTTGCTCATGGTTTTTCAGCTTGTACATCTCAAAGGCGTTGGGGCCGTACACAAACGACTCGTTCCTCGGTGGATGGTTCCCCCAGCTGTGAGGGTTGCCATGACCAGAGAAATGCACAAACCCGCACCCCTTGTTGATTGCATCGATTACTGAGGCTGGGTCTGTAAACGTACCTGTGGATGTCCAGAGTTGCTCTGCGGTGAATCCCATACCCTGGAGTTGTGCAAACGATGCATTCGTCGCCATCTCTCCCTCATAGTAGTCATTCGCCTCAGGGTAGGTGTCACCAGCAACACCTACGAAGCGTTTGAACCACTCCGCACCATACGTCGTGGTCTCATAGGTGATGAGTTTCTGCACCATGGTCTTCACCTGCGCCACACTCGTGCAGGGGAGCCGACCAACCCCAACCTCGGGGTACATGTCCAGAATGTCTTTGTCCAAAGACGTCCACTCCGCAAACACACCGTTGTTGTTGGAGTCCCAGCTGCTGAAGTTCCCATACGCGTCGTAGAGGTCAGCGAAGTACAAGTCCGTGGGGTACGAGCCTTCCTGGCCATCATTCAACTGTGAGTACCGCATCGGCAGCCACCACGTCTCCTGCAGGATGCCTCCTTTCCGTCCACCGACAAGCAGCACGTACTGGATGCCCCAGGTGTCATAGGCGTTCTTGATGAAATACTTCATTTCCTCTGCGCAATCCCGCCCTTCTGCCGTGAAGTACACTCCGTCGCAGATCTCCTGATGAAGCACTAGCTTCGTCGGCATACCACTGTCGGTTTTATGGGTCACGAGGGGTTGTAACGCCCCAGCGAACTGCTCTGGTGCGATGATTAACAAATCGTAAGCATCCGTAGATGCTGGAGATGAAACCGGCTCTGGCAGGAGGTAGGTCACCGTGATCTGAGCGCTCTCCGCATACCGAATTAGCTCCTCCGCGGGGAGATACCCCACAGGATACAAGTGAATCGCAACAAACGTCACCACCTGGTCATGCTGTCGGCCAGCAGCCAGGTGATAGGAAAACGAAGGTGTGTCTACGGCAGTCTCCGATGAATACGATGTGTGGACCTGCGGAACATCAGTGTCGGGGAGAGGGTCCTGGACTTGTTGTACTGGGTGTGAGACTGGTTTGTCCAGCGCCTCAGAAAAACGTACGCTCACCTCGGTGATGCGGGTTCGAAAAGGAAAAGTGTACACCCTGGTGACCACAGGCAGTGCGTAGCCCCCTGGTGTAGACGTCACAGACGTTGCCTCTGGAAGCACGATGCGTGCACAGTCGTCCTCCTCTTGTATCATGACCGGTGAGAACGACACCGTCTCCACTGTTGTGTGTATGGTTTGGTTCTCAGACGACGAGGCGCCAAACGCCCCGACACCACTCAATAACACTAGGCCTACCACGAATACTGCACTGATGTTCTTCATATCATAATCCCCTAATGCCTGTATCTGGTCTAATATAAACCCTGCTTTATATTTAAAACTTTGCGAGTACACAGATGAAGAAAAAAAGAAAAAAAAGAGAGAGATAGTCGTGTTACGCTATCCCGGTGACGAAGATGATGAGGACCTTGCCTGACGCGGATTTCTCCACGTAGGTCGGGATGGCATCAGCGCAGGTTGCAGAGGCGAACAGCTGCACTGCTCCTAACCCGAAGATGAACCCGTCCGTAGTGATGGTCACTTCGTCGTTGACCGCCAAGGAGATGGTCTCTGTCTTGCTGGCGTTGATGCGACCCAGGATACCGCCTTTCACAGTCAGAACCACGTCGATATCAGTGGCATCCTCATCACCAATGTTCTTCACAGGGATGGAGACTTTGCCCAGTCCGCCTTTGAAATCACCAAGGGTGATGATCGGATGTGCAGGTGTGCCACCCACGGTGTCAAGGTACACATCAGGCTCGCCGTTGCGGGTATCTGCCCAGACGGCGACTCCGCCGCTGGTGATCTCGGAGTTGCGGAACCCAGCTTCCACGGTCCCTGCGTTGTCATTGACAAGGGTTGGTGCATCCCAGTTGATTCCGCCGTCCTCGGTGTAGGTGACGTACAGGTCGCCGTTCATCATGAACGTCGCCGTGGCATCATCACCGTAGCTGACAATGGTCGGGCTGGTCTCATCGTTCGTGCTGTCAGCAACCACGCTCATATCCCAGGTTGCACCACCATCAGAGGAGTAGTAGCAGACGATGTCCTGGTTTCCTGCGCTGTCCGTCTGGGCAAGAATCATGTACTTGTCTGCCTGGGTTGCAACAGCTGGGTACTTGGTGTTCTCAGCACCACCAAGGATGATGTTCGGGGTGAAGTAGTGCAGGCTGCCGGACCCGTCATTCGTGCAATTGCCGCGGAAGATCAACAGATCCCAGGAGCTTGTCGAGGGATTATTGTAATCGAACACCGCGCAGAAGTGTGCGGTGGTAGGGTCAACATCCACTGCGGTGTTTTCACACCCTGAGTAGGTAGCGTGATACGAGCTCCATCCGCTATTCGGATCAACGTAGTTACAGTAGTTGAAGATGGGCATGTCCACTGATCCTGGTGAGTCTCGTGTGCCGACACAAGTGGTCACACCAGCCCACCAGTCGATGCCTGGGTACGCGTACCCACCCATATCAGGGATCCGCCGGTTGCTGTACGGATATGAGGTCCAGTCCCAGGAGCGCAGCTCATAGGTGTTGTAATCCAGGATGTCTGTGCATTGGAAGAGGTACTGGATTGCACCGTTGCTCTCAATGGGATCGCACTGCATGGTGCCGACAATCTGAGTCCCGACCCCACGGTAATCCAAGGCTGGATGGGATTCGGTGCCTAACAAATTATAGTAGATACCTGGGTCAAATGTCTGACCACCATCGGTCGAGAACCCGTAGACCACGTTGTTTTCCGTGATATCCACTTCGTGGGTGTACGCTAACAAGAGCGCGCCGAGTGGCTCTGCAGCGATTGTTGGGTTGTTGTCTACTTCAGGTGTTACGGTCACCTGGATATCTGTCCCTCGACCGCCAGGATTCTGTGACGAAAGCATCTGCATAGGATGTACGGTACTGAGAGGTATGGACTCTTCTCGTACTACACCTTCATGGTACGTCACAGGTACCGAGCTTGTGGTTGTGGTCTCATCGGTCCCAAGCACACTCACTGAGGTGGTGAGTAACACAAGACCGAGTATAACTGCTCCAAAATAGGTTGTCTTTTTCCGTCCTTTCATAATTTTTTCCCCAAGAAAATAAAATAAGAGAGGTTATATAAATCTTTGCCCTCGTAATTCTTCCATTCTTTGAGTTTTTATGGCTGTTTTTGAGGAAAAGAACGAAGAAAAAGAAGAAAAGAATATACTTGTGTTACAAGAACTTCCGTACCTCTCGGCTTGTCTCTGCATGGTTCCCGGGAATATCATAGGAGACCACGGTGATGGTGTGTGTGAACAACACCCGGTTCTTCCACACCCAGCTGAAGGGGGCGACTGAATCGTTGAACACAGGGGTTCCATCGATGAAGAACTCCACATGATCGATACCGGAAGCATCAGTCGTGTTCACTGTGATGGTCACTTTTCCAATGATCACCGTGGTGAAAAACGGTAGTGCTACACGGTCAAAGAGGTACAACTGGTTTTCTAGGGGTGTGGTGATCTCAACGCTTGGTGGTGTGGTGTCGCCTCCTCCTCCGGTCACCTCTATTTTTTCCAGGGTGCTGTCGTCTCCCCAGCCACGCTCACTGTTGTGTCCTCGTACCCGGTAGTAGTAGGTCCCATTGGGTTGTCCGGTGATGTCGTAGTACTCATTGGTGATGGTATCTGAGAGTGTCGTGATGGTCTCTATGTACGTCACTGGTGCGATGTCATCAACGTAGAATCCTTCCCCCAGCGTCCCCTGATCTGTGGTGTACCGGAAGCGGATGAACACAGAGTCATCGGTGTAGTTGGATAAATCGTACTCATGGTACTCCCAGCTGGATGACTGCCCGTTGAAGGTCTGCAGGATGTCGTAGCATCGGCCGTCTCGGCTGACTTCGACGAACGCGTAATCGTAGTCCTCCTCGACATTGTACCAGCACCAGAACGACAGCATCATCCCTGGTGTCACCGGCGTGGGGTACACCGTGGTCATCGCGGAGACGTCGCTGTTCAGGGAGCGTGCTTTGTAGCTCTTCGCCCCAGAGTGGTATCGAGCCGTTGAGAGGCTAAAGCCGGTGAGATCCCAGAGGGTGGAGCCGACCTCTGCATCATCGGTCCCCATGGACACCCCGGTGAGCTCATCGAGCTGGTACACATCGGGGTTGGCCGCAGGGTTCTGCTGCTGCCAGGAGACCTGGTACGTGCCATCAGGGTCTGTGGTCAGGTCGTCGAGGACTGGTGGGAGCACCTGGGGGACGACAGTGTTGATCGTACCTGCTTCCTGTAGGAGGTACATTGCGGCATCGAAGTTCTCCATGACGATTTGATCCAGTGCACCTGCAGCTGGATGGAATGAAGAGCATGCTTCAATGGTGAAGGGAAACGTGACCCTGCCTTGCTCGTAGTACCCATGGCCGTACGCCCAGTCCACCGTGTCACCTGTTGTGGGGTAGAGACCCGCGGCTTGCTGCGGGGTGTAGGTCCCTGAGCCGCTCTGACGGGTGATACGTGAGGCGATCTGCTGTCCCACCTGAGACAGGTAGGTGTTATCCGGGGTGTGCTCAGACCCGGAGTACCCCCAAGGCCACAGGACCAGTTCTCCGTACGTGTGCCAGGTGATGGCTGCGCAGATATCATTGTCAAGGAAGATGTCCCTGATTGCTTGGACCTCCAGTTCTGACATCGCCATGGGGCCACAGTAGACCTCGTTTCCTGGTTCATGGGTCACAGAGGCGTCTCCCACGGACCCCCAGGACCCAGCGGGGTTGCCGTTGCAGGAGCCTGCGTAGTTCCGGTTCAAGTCAACGCCGTAGGTGCCGAACTCAGGGAAGTAGTGCCGGTTCTTCCGCCAGTCATGGTTCTGGTCATGGCAGTAGTAGTAGCCATCAGGGTTCACGCAGGTGACCAGCCAGAGCCGCCGGTTGTTCACCAGGTTGGTGATGGTGGTATTGGAGCCGTACTGCGATGTCAGCTGGTTCGCGATGTTCAAGCAGATTTCAACGGTCGGCCACTCACGGGCGTGATGCAGTCCCATGTAGAACACCCCGGGTTCTCCTTCGTCGACGCCAGGGTTATCGGTGATCTCCAGGCACCAGATGTCCCTGCCTTGGTACGTGGTGCCAATGCTGTATAAGCTGGTGATGCTCGGGTACGTGGATGCGATGGTCTGCAGGATCTGCTCTATTTCCGCAAGCGTGTGGTACTGCCCGGTGAACGCCTGGCTGTACGCATCAACATCCTGAATGAGAATGGTGTACGGGATGCCTCTCTTGGTGAGCTCAGCGAGCTGGAGGTGGGGAAGAATAATATCTAGCCATTGGCCGGGGTTTCCACTCACAACTTCCGCTCCTCTAGGAAGGGTGATGTCTCCTTGTGTGGTATCAATCCGTACGAGATTAGTGGTGAACAGAGAAACGGGGCTGGTCTGACCCGCAGGCACAGAGAACGACATGAGCACGAGCAGCGCAATGAGCGTTAAACAGAGTCTTGTGTGTCTCATGGTATCACCTCTACTCAGGGGTACCCTCCAATGTGCAGACTTGGGTCACCAAGCAACACGAACTCTTGGACGGTTTTACAATCCAGCTTGTCATTCATCGGTGGGAAGGTGGTGAGGTAATCAATCAAGGCCTGGGTGTGTGCCTGGCCAAGCATCGTCTTGTTGTTCACCCCGTAGTTGTAGAACACTTTTGTGTTCGCGTACCCGGAGAGGAACTGCACGCAGTCTGGGATGCCGTCAGTGTTGTAGTCGCCTTCCGCGAACCAGTCAAGCCCAGTGTACGCCATGGTGGCGATGCTGCCGCCTTTGGGCACGCTCATGAGTTTCCATGCCCAGCATGCCGGCGTCCACTCCCCAAGGTAGAACGTCCAGGAGAAGTACTTGAGTTTTTCTTTGATGAGCCCTTTGAGGATGTTCAGCAGGCTGGTGTTGAACTGCCCGTTGTGGCACCCACCGCAGACGGTGATAGGGAGTTTATCAGCATTCGTCAACTTCGGCATATCTTTGACTTGTAAGCCGTTGATCCAGATGGTTTCATTGTGGGGTGGATGCGTCGACCAGGACATCGGGTTGCCGTGTCCATCGAAGAACAGAAACCCGCAGCCTGCGTTGATCGCATCAATGACATCTTGGGGGCCAGTGAAATTCCCAGTAGACGTCCAGAGTTTAATGCCAGTAAAATCAGCCATGTACTCCAAGGCGAGCTTGTTCTCCTCCTCGCCTTCAAACCAGGGGTCGCCGTCGATGGGCGCAGAGTCACCACCGACAACCACCATGTCGTGGAACCAGGGTTGCCCTGCGGTTGTCGTCTCATAGGTGGTTATTTTATTGACAAGTGTTCGTACTTCTCTGAGGGATTTGCAGGCGAGTCGGCCGACAGACACCTCAGGGTACATGTCCAGGATATCTTTGCCCTGGCTGTTCCACTCGGCAAACAAGTCGTTGTTGTTGGAGTCCCAGCTGCTGAAGTTGCCATACGCATCGTACAGATCAGCAAAGTACAGATCTGAGAGGTACCCGCCTTCCCAGTTCTGGTCGTCATCGAGGTTGGTATAACGGACTGGCACCCACCATTTCTCGTTCATGATACCGCCGTAGCGCCCACCGACGAGCAGCACGTACTGGATGCCCCAGGTGTCGTACGCGTTCTTGATGAAGTACTTGACTTCCTCTGCGCAATCCCGTCCTTCGACAGGGAAATACGTACTCGTATAGATCTCATTGAGGGTCACTAGTTTCGTCGTCACACTGTTGCTGATTTTATGGTCGACGAGGGGTTGGAGTGCATCAGAGAACAGCTGTGGTGCGATGATGATCAGCTGGTACTCATCAGCTGCTGTTGGTTCCATGGCAGGAAGCTCATAGCTGATTGATAACGACGCGCTATCTCGGTAGAGGATGGTGTTCGTGTCTGCTTGGTACTGGATGGGGTAGCAGCGGACGGTCAGGTAGAGGGCATGACCTTGACTGGAGAGTCCTGCGCCAAGGTGATACTCAAATAACGTCTCTGGGTACAAGTCACCCAGTGGTTGGTGCTCAGTAGCACTGCGTTGGGTGGTGGTACCAATGGTGGTCACCGGTGCCGGGGAACGCAGAATCTGCTGGTCTAATTGATACTGATGCGGTTGTGAAAAGGTGACCTCGACAGCATGGATCGTCGTGCCGAAGGGGAAAATGTACGTGTTGACCACCGCAGGCAGCAGTGGTGCGTTCGTCTGGCGTAGCCAGGCATTGGCGTTTGGGATGCTGACGGCACAGGCGTCTTCCTTTTGTTGGATCACCGGTGGTGAAAACAAGAGCGACTCGGTTCTTATGGTTGGTTGTACGGTAGTGTCTGTGAGAGCAGCAGCCCCTAGTCCACCAAGGACTAACATTCCTACGAGTAGGAGTGATACCATGTGCTTCATAATATTTTTACCCCCTAAAGTCAACTACAACGGTGAGTGTCTCAGTCGTTGCGGTTTGTCTCCTCATGGATGAACCATGAGTACGTAACTTGGAGAGGTGGAATGCGTTAGGGATAGTTAAATGATGTTAATTCCGCTGATGCTGCGCCGTTCTGCAGGGTTGCATCGATTTTGATGATGTTGCCAACGGTTGGTGCATAGTAGTAGTCGAATACGTCTCCGAACAGCGAGGAGATCTTGTACGCGCTGAAGGTGCCCGCAGGCACGGTGATATCGCGTTGCTCCTGGCAGTGGAAGGCAAACGGCGTCCAGCTGTACGATGTCACAAACTGGATGGGGACCTGGAAGATGCCTAGGATGCCTCCTGCGTTCGCCTGAATCGTGATGTCCAGGGAAGGCATGGTCCAGTACTTGTTGTCATTCAGTGGGAAGTTAAACAGGGGGAAATCGGTGCTGAAATCCACATCAGCGATGACCTTGAAGGGGATGGGAAGTGCGAATGGTAGCGGTGCAATGGTGGCCATGGTGATGCCTTTGATTTCCGCGGTCGCATGATGAATCTGCAGGTCTGCTTTGGTAAACAGAATGGTGCCTTTCAGGCGCGTCCAGGTGGGTTTAAACGTCCCCGCCATGTCCAGTTTTCCGGAAAACGAGGAGAGGTAGATGTCATAGGTGGCTGTTAATTTCCCGGTGTACTCTACTTTATAATAGGTCGCATCACTGGTGTCAGTGACTCTCCAGGTGAAATCCTCGATGCTGCCGTCCATGAGCACGGTTTGTCCAGAGTAGTCGTAGTCAACAACGAAGGGATCCACGGTGTACGTCCAGCTGTTGCCCACCTGCCAGATGGGTACGTCATCATCCAGTGGTGCCGGTGGTGAGAGGTTTGTCGCTGTGGCGACTGCCGAGATGCTGCTGATGAACACAATGAGGCATATGACTACTCCAGGCAAGATTTTTTTCATAGGATTCCCCTTGTTTCCCTAATTATGGTTCTCTGTATATAAATCTATCTTTTTATAAGTATATAAAAAAGGAGGGGAAAGGCGGTGGACTG
>JAFGML010000012.1 GCA_016927555.1 Thermoplasmatota archaeon | reverse complement strand
CCCCCCTTTTTTTTTTTTTTTTTTTTTTATTGTTTATGTTATTGATAGCCACCAATTCGGAGGCTAGGGTCTCCAAGGAGGATGTGGGTTTCGACGATCTTCGCATCGTAGCGATCGGTGTCCACAGGGAACTGGTTCACGTAGTTGGCCACCAGTTGACTGTAGGTCTGCCCTAGGATGGTGAGGTTTTCTTCGCTGTACAGTCTGAAGAACTGGGTTTCAAACCAGCCGTCCAGCCCTTCAACGCAGTCTGGGATGTTGTTGTGGTTGTAGTCACCAATGCTGACACCACCGTACCCGGTGCTTCCCATGGTGGCGATAGCCCCGCCGCGGACGTTGACGAAGACTGCGCTCCAGCACTCTGGGACCCAGTTGTACTTCCAGAAGGAGCCGTACGTGACTGGGTCAGTGGAGAAGTACTGGAGTTTTTCGTTCAGTAAGCCTGTGATGAAGTTGAGTGGTGTGACGTCGATTTCGCTGTTGTGGCAGCCGCCGCACATCAGGATGGAGTACTGTTCGGTGTTGGAGAGCATCCGCATGTCGAAGTTGTCAAAGGACTCTGTCCAGTTGTGGTAGTCACCGTTGGCATGGGTGGACCACATGAATGGGTTGCCGTGGCCGCAGAAGTAGACGAACCCGGCGCCTGCGTTCAGCTGCTGTCTCATGGTTCGTGTAGTAAGGTTGTTCAGGGACGTCCAGATTTTTATAGGTGTGCACTGTGGCATGAAGGCGAGTGCTTGGGCGGTGGCTTCTTCTCCCTCGTTGTAGTCGGTGCCCCCCTCCCAGCTCTTATCAAAGGTGTCACCGCCGATGGCAACGAACCGGTTGAACCAGTCTGCTCCGAACGTGTGCGTCTCGTAGTCGATGATTTTGTTGACTACGGTTCTTACTTCTGCTTTCAGCATGCAGGGGAGGCGGCCGACGTGGACGTCAGGGACCAAGTCCACGATGTCCTCACGCGGGTGCGACTCGGGGTACGGCCATTCCGAGTAGTTTCCGTCATTGTCTGTGTCCCAGCTGCTGAAGTTCCCGTACGCGTCGTACAGGTCAGCGTAGTAGAGATCAGAGACAAACGCAAGCTCCTCGTACGTGCCCCCCGTGTCTGTCTCCAAGGCTGCGTAGCGGGCGGGGACTTGTTTGAAGTTGCCGACGAGCATCACGTAGGTAATGTTCCAGCTTTCTTTGGCATTTCTGATGAAGTACTTCATCTGCTCCTGGACATCTCGTCCTTCGACAGGGAAATAGGTCCCATCGGTAACGTCTTGTAGGGGCACAAGGAGGGTGTGTATGCCATGAGCATTTTTATGGTCGACGAGAGGCTCAAGGACCGGAGCATAGGAATCGTAACACAGAATGACGAGGTCATAGGCATCAGATACTGCTGTAAATGGTTGAACCGGTTGGTCATAGGTGATGGAGAGCTGAAGGGTTTTTATTGCACTCAGACTCCTTTGTATTGGATTGTATCGCACAGGGTTCACTTGCAGAGTGAGGAAGGTTGTCAGGTGGTTCTGTGCGTTGAGTCCAGAGGTGAGACGGTAGCTGAACCAGTGGCCCGGGAAGAAGGCATCCGTCGTGTAGATGTCGGTGTTTTCCACAAGCTGATGCTGTGCTTGTTGAGTGATGCAGGGTACAGGGTGTGGGGCTGGTGTTACCTTCTGTGACACCGGGACGTGATAGGTGTCACCGATCTTTGCTTCGATGCTCGTGACGTGTGAGGTAAAAGGGAGTTCAACGACCGTGGTAGCCACAGGGAGGACTGGCTCGCCTGGGGTGGTTTGTGATCCGGTTGCTTCGCTGAGACGAATGGTTGTGTAGTCAGAGTGTTCGGTGAGCTGTAGGTCAGAGAACTCGTACACCAGTACCTTGATGTGGGTTGGTTCTTGAGGTGATAATGAGATGGTTCCTGCTTGGATGCTTCCTGCGATCATGAAGAATGATGCAAGGAGCGCTGTGATGAGAAAGTATGTGTTTCTCTTCATAATGAGTTTGTACCCCCTTTTAGTACAAGAATTAACATTTTTGTGGCTTAAATACCTTTTCCTCTATAGAGCAGGTGTTTTTATCCATAAAGTTAAATACCTCATCCATATATGCCACCTCAGCAGTTCTTCGATTAGGAAGAACTGAAGAATAAGTAAAAGGAAGTATATTATAATGGAAAAAAGAGATAGATCCGATCGCGGTGGTCGGGACTATGGCGCACCCCGTGAGATGTACGATGTCACTTGTGCAGATTGCGGTAAGGAGACCCAGGTTCCGTTCAAACCCGATGGTAACAGGCCTGTCTACTGTAGGGACTGCTATCAGAAACATCGGCCAAAGAGATTTTAAGTAGAGCTCTCGAGAACATCGTTCGAACGTGGTTTTTTCTGCTTCTCCCTGAAGAAGGAAAAACTACTTTTTATTTATTTTTTTTTTACACTGTAGTTGGTGATTCAACACCGTAAAAGCTGACCAATACACGCTTTCCTACACTAGAAAATCGTCGCTAGCTGTACTCTCAGAGCAGAGAACCTAGGGCAAAGTTTTCATTGTATGTGTGTCACTTCAATAGCGGGATATGTTTTTAAAGAGACGATCGTTTTTTATCTCCATTGTGTCGGATGTGAACGATGTCGAAAAGTAGTAAAGCCCAGATGGAACAGGATGAAAAAACATTACTCTCAGAGCTAGTGAAAAACTCACAGGCAAGCATCGATACACTCGCACAACGATGCGGGTTCTCACGTCAGAAAGTATGGCGAATGATGAAGCACCTTGAAGCCATGCACAAGATATGGGGGTATACTGCTATCGTTGATGTTGAGCAACAAGGTCGTAGTACATTCATCTTATCGTTTAAGCAGTCTATGAAACTGTTTGATAATAAATATTCTGAAAGAGTGAACTTGGATGAAATCCGAAAGAAGTACTCACAGTTAGGTATAGAACTTCAGAGTAGTTATTTTCTGCATGGTGAGTACGATTGGGTCTTGATTTTTACAGCCGAGGATATCAAACAAGCAAAAAAATTCAGTGAACTGTTGCTGAACGTGTATCCTGACTTGATTGATAAGACAAGTCTTTCACAGGTGATTTACAGCCCAAGGGAGCATCATATTTTGAATCCTCAGTCAAGGAAAGTTAAGGATATTTTATAAGCAGGTGTTGCTGCTGTCCGTGGTCTACAATGCTTGGATCTGACATAGAGATCCTTCTTGTGAACTGTGTGGTATGACCGATGTAGGATGCCGTGTTTCTTTGTTGCACTCTTTTTTTTTTTTAGTCTTTCTTTTTCTGGATGAGGTGCTTGTAGACGCTGAGGAGGTCTCTGTTTTGGTTGGTCCAGTTCATTGGTTGTCGTGCCTGGAGATCCCCGTTGGAGGGGATGTTCCAGAGTGACTGTGTTTGTGTCATCCCGGTCTCGGTCCCGTAGTAGATGATCGGTGGCTGTGGGAGGCTGAATTGTAGTTCTGCTGCTGTTTTCAGTTTGTTGATGTTGTTGCCGCAGACGAAGAGGAAGCGATCCATGTCGTGGTTATCGAGAAAGGTCGGGAGCAGGTAGGTGTCTGGGCAGGGAGCATAGTGGTTGTTGAGTGCTGTGAGGAGCTTGGGTTTTGTGAATCGTGGGTCAGTCACATGTTTTTTGATGAGTTCTTGGACTTTGAAGTCGAGCACGCCGTCAAGTTCTCCGATGTACTCGGTGAATAGGCGCTCTGGGGCTGCACCGGAGAGCCATTTAAAGAATTTATGTCGGATTTGGATGGTGGGGAGGTCTTGTCTCTTGATGCCTTTCATCCAGGCTTCGCCGATGAGGACGACGTTGGGGTAGGCGTCTTTGATTTCTGTTCTAAAATATTCCCAGAACTGGTGTGATGGTCCGATCACGTGGTCGAGGCGGAAGCCGTCGAAGCCAAGGGACAGCCAGTGTTTCGCGGCGTTGATGATGTGGTCGCGTGCTGGTGGATACTCAAGGTTGAGTTTCGGCAGGTCTTTCACGCTTAAGAAGCAATGGTACTGGGAAGGCCACTCGGTGAAGGAGAACCAGTCTTTGTACTGGCTGTCACGATGGTGTTGTGCGTCTTGGAAGTAGGGATGCTGTGTGGAGCAGTGGTTGGGGACGAAATCTGCGATGATTCGTAGGTTGTGGGTGTGACACGCGTGGATGAGGTCTTTGATGTCTTCTGTGGTCCCAAAGTGAGGGTCGACGTCGTAGAAATCAGTGATGTGGTACCCATGGTATGCAGAGGTCCTGTAGAAAGGGGATATCCAGAGGGTGGTGACGCCAAGGTCCAGCAGGTAGGGAAGCTTGGTTACGATGCCTCTGATGGTGCCCCCAAGAAATGTCGGTTGGTCCCAGTGGTCTGTGCTGGAAAAGCCAGCGAACCGGTCGATGAGGATATGGTACACAATACTGTTTTGGAACCAGTCCACACCACTCATGAGGGAGAAATCTGCTGTTCTCTTTTAAACCAGTATGGTGTCATCGTGATACAAGGGATGTGGTTTAAATGCACAGGGGTGATTCACAGGTGGTGATACAAATGGTAGAACCAGTCGTGCTTCAGCATGTGGCTGTAGAATGCGACGACCAAGTATCTGCAGATCGGTTTTTTACAGAGATCTGTGGGTTATCAAAAACGAAAAGTACCGTGCTTTCTACGGAGCTCTCACAGCAGATTTTTGGTCTTACGCAGAGCGTAACATTCTGTCTCTACGAGAATGGGCAGATGCGTGTTGAAGTGTTCATCCATCACGGTCAACGTCCGCCTTCGTACGCTCACCTGTGCATTGAGGTCGAGGACAAACAGAGGTTCATGGACAGGTGTCGGCAGCAGGGGTTGCAGCCATTTGTGGTCATGAAAGAGAGCAAGGAGTTGCTGTTTGTACGGGATGTCTCTGGAAATCTGTTCGAGATTAAGTTGAAAAAATGATTCACCGCTTTTTCTTTGAAAGAATCTCTCGTATCGGAATGTACGCCAGCAATGCTGCTATGTAGATGAAGACGAGCAGCCCAGGCCACCAGGGTGCGACATCAAAGACAAACAGCTGGATGCCAAGGACGATGAGGACGGCGACGACTACACCCATGAGTGCCTCCCCAGCTACTAACCCAGCGGTGAGCAGCAGCCCAGTGCGTATCGCTTTTTCCTTCGGTGTGATGTTGGTTTGTTTGATCGCCAGCTCCCAGTCAGAAAGCTCCTCACCTTCTGTACTACCGAACCGTTTCTGCAACATCCTGTCGGTGAACTGCCTGATGCCTCCTCCGATGAAGATGGGAATGGACAACGTGAAGGGAAGGTAGATGCCAATGGCCACGGGCAGCACCGGGAGGTTCAACAGGATCAACACCAGGGCGAGCACCGCGCCAGCAACCACGTACGGCCACAGCATGTTGCCCCCAAGGATTCCTTGCACGATGCCTTTCATGAGGAAAGCCTGTGGCGCAGGAAGCTTCGTGCTCCCGATTGTGAACGCCTGGTGGAGCACCCCAATGATGATGCCTATAACTAGGGAAATCGCAAGCACCCCAAAGACCATGGACACCTGTAGTTTCTTTGGCGTCGCCCCGATCATCTGCCCTGAGGCCATGGTCTGCAACAAATCACCTGAAATAGAACCGCCGATGCAGACGACCGCGGAGATGAAAATCACGATCGCCATGCCTTCGACACCAGTGGCACCAAACCCCAGCATGATCAAGCTTACCATGAGCAGGACAGTGACTGTCACACCAGAGATCGGACAGTTCGAAGAACCAACCAACCCAGTCAGGTACCCGGCGAGCGCACTGGCGATGAACGCAAGGAAGATCGTCAGCACCGCCATGAGGAGGGACACACCCAGAAGACCAGAGAGGACCTGGTACAACACGAAAATTGGTACTACCATAGCGATGATGGCGATGAACACGAGCTTGTACGGGAGATCCTGCTCGGTACGTTTCTGTGTCTTCACCGCTCCCTTCCGTAGACCAATGATTGCTTCTCTGACGCTGTCCACCAGGTTCATGCGGATGGAGTACACCGCCCACAAGCCTCCGATGAGCATCGCCCCGACGCCGATGTAGCGCACCTGCTCCCCCCAGATGGTGTAGAACCCGCCGACAAGGTGTCCTAACCCGGCGTACTCTGGACCGGGGACAGGGAGACCCGTCACCAGAATGAGCAAGGGAGCGATGATCACCCAGCCAAGCAACCCGCCGACGAGGATGAACGAGGAGATGCGAGGCCCGATGATCCAACCAACAGCAAGCAACGCAGGAGACAACGTAGTTCCCCCGTAGAACCAGGCGTCGTTCTCCTTACCAAAGATAGCGTATTTTCCTAAGCTGACCACTCCATCCAGGGTGTCGCGGAACAGGTTTAAGGACAGCTGACCGAACTTAAACAACCCTGCGGTGAGTGCTCCAACGACCAGCCAGATGCCGCTGACCTTGTCTTGTGCTCGTGTTTTTGAGCCACCGACTGTTGTCGTCAGCACCGCGGCGACCGCGATGCCCTCAGGGAACGGCAGATCCGTCTTGACGACAAGTGCTCGTCGCAACGGCACCATCCAGAACACCCCTAGCATCCCGCCGATGAGGGAGATGAACGTGGTCTCAAGGTAGTGTATCTCTGTCCACGCGCCAACGAGGATCAACGCAGGGATAGTGAAGATCACCCCCGCAGCAATACACTCCCCCGCAGACGCTCCCATGGTAGCGATGTTGACCTCAAGGATCGTGGGTTTGAAAGGTTTCATCAGCGCGAGTGCCATGACCGCGCCTGGGATGATAGCAGAGACAGTCATCCCTGCGTACAACCCGAGGTACGCGTTGGCTGCCCCAAGCACAATAGCGAGCAGCACGCCCACAAGCACTGCTTTTATGGTGAGCTCTGGTATCGTCTTCTTCGCAGGGATAAAGGAGGGGAAATCTTCTCGGGTCATTTTATTCAAACTTTTTTTATATTAATATAGGTTTCAGGGTATTAAAAGGTAATGACCAGTTCCTATCGAGAAAAAGCGCAGCAAGCCACCGCTGATGTTTAGTAGCTGCTTATTTGAGTAATGTGGTGATGGTCTTCGCGATGTGCTTTGCACTCAGCTTATACTTCTCAAACAGCTCATCAGGTTCCCCGGACTCACAGAACATGTCTTGGACACCAATGCGTTGAAACCTGGTTTTTGATTGGTGCTCTGCGAGGACTTCACTGACTGCTCCACCCAGGCCTCCGATGATGGAGTGTTCCTCAACAGTCACCATGGCCTTGGTGTCTTTCACGCACTTCAGCACTAGGCGTTCGTCAAGGGGTTTGATGGTATGCATGTCCACGACACGAGCAGACACGCCTCTCTTTGATAGTCGCGCTGCAGCGTCGATTGCCTGGTCGACCATGGTCCCACATGCGATGATGCTGACGTCAGATCCCTCTCTCGTGATGATCCCTTTGCCGATTGCGATATCCTCCACCTCGTCGCTGGTGTACAGCACTGGTGCGTTTGCCCTGCCGATCCGTGCGTACATCGGTCCTGGCGTGGTGGCCATGAGTTCCACGAGACGCCGTGTCTCTGAGGCATCAGAAGGTGCCAGCACCGTCATGTTGGGCAGCACGCGCATCAACGCGATATCCTCGATCATCTGATGGCTCGCCCCGTCCTTGCCGACACTGATGCCGCCATGCGTCGCAAAAATCTTGACATTCGTGTTTGAGTACGCGACATCCATGCGGATCTGGTCGTAGACCCTGCCGGTGGCAAACACGGCAAACGTGCTGGCAAACGCCGTCTTGCCACAGGACGCAAGACCAGCAGCCGTGGAGATCATGTTGGCCTCGGCAATACCCATCTCAAAGAACCGGTCTGGGAATTTCTTTGCAAACAGAATCGTCTTCGTTGATTTGGAGAGGTCTGCATCAAGCACGACGATGTTCTGGTACCGCTCGCCGAGGCTGACGAGGGTTTCTCCGTACGCATCACGTGGGTTTGCCATCTGCTTAATCGTCATAGGCTAGCCTCCAGGGCGCGTTCAACCAGGGTGAGCTCCTTCATCGCAAGCTTGTACTCCATCTCGTTGGGCGGCACACCATGGAAGTCGATGTTGTTCTCCATGAACGACACGCCTTTTCCTTTCACCGTGTTTAGGATGATCATCTTGGGCTGGTTCTTCTGCTCACTGTCCATAAGCAAAGCGTCGATGATAGCTTCAATGTCATGGCCATCGATTTCGAGCACATGCCAGCCGAAGGCTCGCCAGCGCTCCTGGATGGATTCCAGCCGTAGGACGTCTTCGGTGTTCCCATCGATTTGCAGGAAGTTACGGTCGAGGAATGCGGTGAGGTTATCGAGCTTGTAGTGGGATGCTGCTGCCGCTGCCTCCCAGATCTGCCCTTCGTCGGTCTCCCCGTCACCGACCATGACGTACACGCGGTAATCTTTCTTATCAAGTTTGCCTGCCAGGGCGACGCCGTTGGCAAAAGAAAGTCCATGGCCCAGCGAGCCAGTGGAGGCTTCAACACCAGGGATGTGGGTGCACACGGGATGACCCTGCAGCATGGAGTTGATCTGCCGGAGATGCAACAGTTCTTCGACGTCGAAGTACCCGGATTCCGCCAGCGCGGCGTACAAGGTTGGCGCCGCGTGACCCTTGGAGAGGATGAAGCGGTCTCGGTTCGGGTCGTTTGGGTCCTGTGGGTTGTGTCTCATGTGGTGAAAGTACAGTGTTACGATGGCTTCTACTGCAGAAAGTGACCCTCCAGGATGACCGGATTTCGCGCGGTACAACATCTCAATGATGTGTTTTCTGATTTTCACGGCCATGAGGTCAAGTTGTCTGATAAAGGCTTCATCATGGTGTTTCAAAGGTTCGCCCCGCCCCAGTTCTTGTTTTTTTAGTAAGGAATGGAAACAGGGTCCCTGAATAGAATGTCTATGTAAAAACTTTTTTATAAAAACAAGGCGGCATCTAGTGTTCAGGTACTCGTGTTGGCGGTTAGTCGAACCGTTGCTCTGCTGGCTTTTTTGTGTGGTGGAACCGAGAGATCTGGTATAAATCCTGGTAGATCTCCGGTCGGATGTCGCGAAGCACGGGTCGTCGTGCCCGTGCTGGCTCAAGGTCCTTTCTGTTGATGTCGCAGGTGATGATACTCTCTTTGAAGTAGGGTGCGCGTTTCAGGAGGTTGCCGAGTGGGTCGTAGACCTGGGAGCCGGCCCAGTAGATGAGGTCCTCTTGGGTGCCCGCAAGGTTCACGTACGCGAAAAACACGGTGTTTTCCAGGGCTCGGGCTGGAAGCAGCGTCTCAAAGTAGGGTTGTGTCACTGAAGGCGATGCAGAGATGCAGATGAGTAGTTCAGCTCCTTGCAGGGTGAGTGCTTTGGTGATTTCTGGGAAGTAGAGGTCATAGCAGATCAGCAGGCCAATGGTGCCTAGTGACGTGGTGAACACAGGGAGGTCTTCTCCTTGGTCGAAGAATATTTTTTCCTCAAAGGGTCCTGCGGTGGGCAGGAACCATTTTTTGTACGCGTGTACGCCTCCGTTGGGTTGCACGAGGACTGCGGCGTTGAAGAGGAGGCCGTCCACCGTGCTGTCTGCAAGTGTCATGCCAAAGACGATGTGGCAGTGCTGCTGCTTCGCGATTTTCTTTATCTGTTGAACGGAGGGTCCGTTGAGCGGCTCGGCAAGGTCCCTGAACTCGTCTTTGCAGCGGTCGCCGGTGAGGAAGTACTCTGGAAACACGTAGAGATCCGCAGGTGTTCTCTTGATGTACTGGTCCATGGTTCGTAAATTCTTTTTTTTATCACCAATGGTTGGTCGTGCGGAGATCAGAGCCAGTTTCATACGAGCAGCCCATGGTGGTATACTACGAGGTGATATAAGCGTTGTTGAAAGCAGAATGGAGTGGCGGGGCGGTGGTGTGATGGGTCCTGAAGCCCGAATCATAGAAAATTATATATACTATGAACAATAAAAATAGTAGTATTGAAGAGAATGAAGGGGGAATCCTATGCCTGTTATTAGAATGGATGCACTGACAAGAGCAATTCAACAGAAATTGGGGGTCTCAGAAGCAGAAGCACACGGGTACGCTGAGTTGATCCTGGACATGTTCGGGTTCCATGACATGATTATCGATAACACCCTTGATCACCACGATCGCAAGGTGTTCTACCATCTGCAGTCACAAGGGCTGCTGAACACACGACAAGAGGATGTCCTCTTGTACGATGGGCGGACGTGGCGGATTCACTATTGGGTGTTTTTAAAACAGTTCTTGCAACCAACGTACCAACGACGCAAGACTACGGCCCCGATTCACTCAGAACCCGTGGTGTCTTCTCCACCACAGGACCTGTATCTGTCCTTACCTACGAAGACCTGGACTGCTCGAAGAACACCCTCAGGGTAACACCGTTTCTTGTAGTGACTGCGGGTAGGCTTCCATGCGTTCTGCAGGCTGGTGCCCATCTTTTTTAACAAGGACTGTATTACTCCTTCTTGTTCTACTATGAAAACCGACCTTCAGATCGCACGGTCAGTCTCCCTGCTTCCCATTGAAGAAGTAGCAAGCAACGCTGGTATTCATGAGGATGAGTACATCTGCTGGGGAGGCTTTAAAGCGAAGGTTTCTCTGAATATACTCTCACGGGTTTCAAAGCAAAAGCAGGGCAAATTGATTCTGGTCACAACGATAAATCCGACCGCGAGTGGTGAGGGGAAGACTACAGTGACCATTGGGCTTGCGCAAGCGCTTGCTTCACTGGGGAAGAAGACCATGCTGGGGATCCGGGAGCCATCCATTGGTCCTATCATGGGGAAGAAAGGAGGAGGCACCGGTGGAGGCTACTCCCAGGTGCTACCCATGGAGGACATCAACCTGCATTTCACCGGGGACATGCATGCGGTGACCAGTGCACACAACCTGCTGGCCAGTATGCTGGATAACCATGTGCACCATGGGGATCAGTTCCACATCGACCCACGGTACATCGTCTGGCCACGGGTGCTGGATATCAGTGACCGGGCGTTACGTCGTGTCGTCGTCGGCCTGGGAGGACCAGCCGATGGGGTGCCCCATGAGATGGAGTTTGCGATCACCCCTGCCTCTGAGGTGATGGCGATTCTCTGCTTGTGTACCGACATCCACGATTTACGGCAGCGTCTCAGCCGCATCATTGTCGCCTATACGTATGACAACAAGCCAATCACCGCGGCGACCCTCAAAGCGGTCGGAGCGATGACCGTGTTGCTCAAGGATGCGATTATGCCAAATCTTGTGCAAACCGTGGAGGGTGTCCCTGCGTTTATTCATGGTGGTCCCTTTGCCAACATCGCGCATGGGACCAACAGTATCATTGCAGATACGATGGGGTTGCGTCTGGCTGATTACTTTGTCACAGAAGCGGGGTTTGGCTCGGAGCTAGGGGCTGAGAAGTTTTTCGACATCGTGTGTCGCACGGGGCGGTTCACCCCTGATGCCGTGGTGCTGGTGGTCAGTGTGCGTGCGTTGAAGCGTCATGGCCAGGGGAACGATCGAACCGCGCTGCAGGCTGGTCTGCAGAACCTGGAGAAGCACTTGGAGAATCTCGCATGGTTCCAGGTGCCAGTCATCGTGGCCATCAACCAGTTCACGGGGGACACCGATGAAGACATCGATGTCATTGAGTCCTTCTGCCAGAAGAAAGAGGTCCCCTGTGCTGTCGTTGACGTCTGGGCCAAGGGTGGTGAAGGTGGTATTGAGCTTGCCGGTAAACTAGTCAGCTTGATCCACAACACACCGTCTCGGTTCACCTACTTGTATGACCTTGAGCTTCCGGTGAAAGATAAAATTGATATCATTGCGAAGAAGATGTACGGGGCTGACCGGGTGGCGTACTCGGTGAACGCGGAGCGTGACATCGAGCTTGCCCAACAGCTCGGTTTACATCAGCTGCCGATCTGTATCGCAAAGACTCCGTATTCTTTGTCTGATAATCCCCTGTTACTAGGTCGACCAACCGGCTTTAAAATCACTGTGCGTGACATCAAGTTCTCTGCAGGCGCAGGGTTCCTGGTGCCGATGACCGGGAAAATCACGACGATGCCAGGTCTTCCTCCGACCCCCCAGTCAGAGCTCATGGATATTGATAAGGACGGCAACATCCAGGGCCTCATGTAACCTGTGATGTGCGCTATAATAGTACTATAGTACTCTTTATATAGACAATGTGAGTTATCGCCTGTGGGCGAGGCTGTCGTTATGTCGGAGGATACGTTAGACAAGCAGATTGATGATATTCTGGAGGCGTTACGGGACACAGAAGGAAAAGACGTGGGTCGTGAGGAACTGGAAAAAGAGCTCAAGAAGTTCCTTGAGTACGGTGTGCCCCCGGATCATGCAAAGCAGACGCTGGTGAAGAAGTTTGGAGGCGCAGCCCAAGCCGCTCCTTCCATGGAACGCAGCTTGGTTGTGGATCTGGCTCCGAATCAGCAGAGTGTTCACCTCCTGTGTCGCGTGGTGTCTGTGAACCCCCGGGAGATTCAGGTGAAGGGTGAGGCCCGGCAGATCTTCTACGGGATCCTGGGTGATGAGAGCGGGACGATTCAGTTCACCGCCTGGAAGGATTTTGAGCTGGAGAAGGGCTCAGTCATTGATATCATGAACGCGTACACAAAGGAGTGGCAGGGGAGCGTGAAGGTGAACTTCGGGGATCGCACAAGAATAAAGACCGTGGATGCCTCTGAGCTGCCAGAGGTGAGCACGGAGCCCCGCTCGTACAAAGTGAAGGAGCTGCGTGGGGGTCTGAGCTCCGTGGAGGTGACCGCGCGTATCCTGGAGATCACGGAGCGGAGTGTGGAGAGCTCTGGTCAACAGAAAACAGTGTTCTCCGGGGTGCTGGGTGATGAGACCGGGAAAGCCCAGTTCACCGCCTGGCATGATTTCAAGTTGAAGAAAGGTGCGGTCGTGAAGATTTCTGGTGGCTACGTGAAGGCGTGGAAGGGCATTCCGCAGCTGACCTTTGATGAGAAAGCCACCGTGGAAAAGCTCGATGCGTCAAAGATACCACCGGAGGATATCACCGCTCAGCGTGTCTCCCTGTCTGAGTTGGTGGAGCGCAACGGTGCCCTTGACGTCACCGTGGAAGGCACAGTCATTGAGATCCGCCAGGGCTCCGGGGTGGTGCAGCGCTGCCCGCAGTGCAACCGGGTGCTGCAGCAGGGCGCGTGCTCTGTGCATGGTGCCGTGGATGGCCATAAGGACTTACGCATGAAACTGGTGGTGGATGACGGGGCTGGTGCGGTCAGCGCCATCCTCGGTAAGGAGTTGACTGAGCAGCTGCTCGGTAAAACCATGGATGAGGTGCAGGCTGATGGCGTCGTCGAGGAGATGCATCGTCTGCTGTTTGGTCATCGGATAAGCCTGCAGGGCAACGCCCTGGGGGATCAGTTCGGTGTGACGCTGATCGCACGGCAGGTGACCCCTGCTGATTTCAATGTTGCTGCAGAAGCAGAGCGGTTGTCCCGTGAGCTGGAGGCGTTGGTATGAAGCGGGAGCCAGCCTGGCGTGTGTTTGCCGCCGAGTACAACGACTCGTCTCTTGAGCTGAAAGGCAGTGGGGAGAAGGTGCCCTTGTTTGTGGTGACCCCCTTAGGGGGCAAGGTGAACCGGTTGTTTGTCACCGGAGTGCTAACCGATGTGGAGAACGTCTCAGAGGGTGGGGAGTACCTCCGGGCGCACGTCTCTGACCCGACAGGGGTGTTCACGGTGTACTCAGGGCAGTACCAGCCGGAGGCGACAGCGATGTTGCAGCGTATTGAGGTGCCAGCGTTCGTCGCGATTGTCGGCAAGGTCCGGACGTACACGCCTGAGGAGGGCACGGTGTACGTGTCAGTCCGCCCGGAGATTATCTGTGAGGTGACTGCTGAGGCGCGGGACCGCTGGATCATTGAGACGTGTCAGCAGACCAAGCATCGTATCGCAGCCATGATTGATGCGATGAAGATGCCGCAGCCGAATGTGTTTGATTTGAAGAAACTCGGGTACAGCCGTGAGCTGGCTGAAGGCATTGTCGCGGCGTTGAAGCAGTATGGCGCCGTGGATGTGCAGAAGTACGCGACGTTGATTCATGAATCGCTCCAGTACATCGTCCCTGGGTCTGGGGAGCGGTTTGAAGAGGCAGTCACGCAGGAGAACGTGGAGGCGAAGGAGCGTAAGCCCGCTGTAAAGAAGCAGCAGAAGAAACCGGCGAAGCAGCCACCCAAGAAGCAAGCTGAGGAGGCTGCTGAGGAGCTAGACCCAGAGAAGCTGGTGTTTGAGGTCATCAAGCAGTTGGAAGGCGAGCAGGGTGCTGCGTGGGATAGCATTGTGGAGCAGTGCACCAAGAAAGGGTTGAATGAGATTGCGGTGGAAGAGGCGATCACCGCGTTGATGGATAAAGGCTTCATCTACGAGCCGGTGCTCGGGACGATTAAAACAACCTAGAGCAGTGTTCTTAAGGGTGGATATCGAGTACAAGGTACTGGTTAACGGACCGCCGTACCCCGTGCAGCACTAGCAAATGTCCGCTAGTGTGGTATGGTCACTTGTTTGGGTTGCTCCATGAGCAGGATGACTTCTCCGCCGCAGTTCGGGCAGTTGTTCCCATCAAGGATACCCATATCATGCAGGCTGCCTGTTTTTCGAAGCAGCAGCCCACAATCTGTGCATTTCACGTACATAATAGCTGACAAAAAACAATTCCCCAAAATTTATAATTAATAACTAATATTTAATGGTTGTGGTAGAGATCTGACCTGTTATTTTTGATGCATCATCTGAGCGTAAGGCGAGAGTATAAAGGAAAAAAAGAATGGGTGGTTGTCTGCCACCTCACGTCGTTGTTTTGATGACGAAAAGTAGGATTGTCGCGTTCTGCTCCAGGGTATCTTCACTGCCGTCGCAGGAGGCGTGCACGGTGACCATGGTTGGTCCAAGCCCAAGGATCATCTTTGAGCTGATGGTGCGCTCTTCGCCTGCCGGGATGCTGAGCAGGATTCCGCTGGTTTCTTTGCCGATGAATGCACCACCGTCCAGTGTGATGCTCCAGGGTACATGCTGTGCGTCCACCGCACCACTGTTCTTCAGGACAGCCTGGACTCTCAACAGGCCTCCGCGAATTGATGCAACCTGAATCACAGGTGCAGAGACGATGGTAATAGCATGTGGCTCTGACCAGCCGCTCTCTCCGCCGTTGCTGTCTTTTGCTTTCACGACGACCTCGTAGGTGTCAGCCTCGGTCCACTGGTGGACAGCACTGCACCCCATGCCGGAGTTGTACGGTCCTATCCAGTCTGTGGGTGTGCCATCGCCCCAGTCAAATTTGTAGTACACCTGCTCTGCTTCAGGATCTGTTGCCACTGCTGTGAACGTGTACTCGACGGTGGTCACCCCTGAAGATGGTCCATTGGGTGTCTCTGGGGTGTCTGGTGCAGCGTTGTGGGGTTTGATTTTCAAGGCCGGGTCGCCGAAGAGGTTGGTCTCGTAGTACACCCAGCGGATGCCGTTCTCGTTGATGTGGTACACATGTGCCTCCTTGGAGTAGTGGTTCGCCTGGCCTAAGGCGTGGAGGTGTTCTGTGAAGAGTGCGGTGAAGAAGGATTCATCCAACACCTGTGAGGGTGACACCAGGGTGTTCTCACTGCCCAGGCCGTAGCGGGCGTTCATGATCACCGCGAACGCGCCATGCGGGGTTTCCACGGTGAAGTACTCCGCGGCGCAGTCATCGTAGTTGTTATCAAATGAGCCAGCCAGGCAGGTCTGGGAGTAGATGAAGAAGTACTTGTCATTGGTCAGGGTGGCTATGTCACTAGTCCCCATCTTCAATGCGTACTGGACGTTCCCATGGCCCAGGTGGTTGATGAGGGCTGGGGTCTGGGTGTTGAGGATGTTCATGAGGGTGTACTTGCTCCAGGTGCCATCTCGGTCGTACAAGGTGTCAACGGTGAACTCAGGGGGGAACAGGGGGATGATGAGGTCCTTGTAGTTGCCGCCATAGGCGGAGACCCCAGGGAAGCCGAGGTATTCACCGACCATCAGTCCGGTGAGGATGTACGGGTCGGTGGATGCCTCGTACGCCAGGGTTTTCATCACGAAGTTGGAGACCTCGTCGTCAGCATCGGCGCACGCTCGTCCGACGTACACCTCTGAGAAGAGGTCTGCTTCGTCTTCATCGTTGTAGCTGTTCTGGGTGGCGTTTTCACCCCAATGAGAATCCTCATCGCGGTTGAAGTTCCCATCTAGGTTTGCGTAGTACACATCTGAGGGGATGTCCTCTTCGATTAGTTCACGTGACCCTAAGGGGAGTCCGTCTTCGACGGCGAAGAGCTTGCGATGTGGTACGATGTTGTCACTGGTGGAGTAGTCTGCATCACCACCTAGTAGCACGTACTGTGTGTTTAACTCTGTGTACGCGTACCGGATGAAGTTCCGGATCTTTGCCTGGGTGTCGTTGAACAGGTTGAGTGGCCCTTGGATGTCTCCGTAGTAGAATGGGTTGCTGGGGTTGTTGTCGCCCCAGGGGCCGTTCACCCAGTAGTCTGGGTTGGCGATGATGTCTTCGACGGTGATAATCGCCGCGGGTAGTCCCATGGCTGTTCGTGCATCTGCTAAATCCTGAAAGGTGTACGTGCCAGTCGCACCAGCTAAATCCTCGTTGGTGATGATCACGTACTTGATGAGCTCCCGTGGTGCTGAACAGGGTGCCTTCTCGTAGGTTTGAAGCATCTGTGGGTTTGCAACCTGCTTTCCTACCAGTTCAGAGTCCTGCTGGCTCTGTCGAATACAGGGGGTCGTCAGGCTGGGCTGCGTGGTCACCCGCAGGTTCATGTGGTCGTAGTAGAGCAGTTCCCCTGATGCTTCATCATAGGTAACTGGGTGGAGGTTCACACAGAGAATCAGGTAGCCTCTCCAGAGGTAGGTCCCCACGATGGTGTGCAATTCATCTGGTAATGGTCCCTCCTGATTGCTCCTTGAAGGTCTAGGTTCGTTTGAGGGGAGGGGAATAACGTTCTGTCCGGTTTCAACGTGAAAGCCGGAACCTAATGATATGGTTTCGTCAACTGTTACCTTTATGGTCTCTACTCGTCTTCCATACGGCAGGAGGACCTTCAAGGGGAGGACTGGGAGTCGAGCGGTATAAAGAGTGCATGAGTTCGGCAGACTGCCCAGGGTAATGCGATCGTACTCTTCATTGTCTATGAGGACGTGGTCAAGTGTGGGTGCTGGGAAATCATAGGAAAGCACAAGGGTGTCATAGTCAGTGCCTCCTGAGGGTTGATCAGCCGTGGCTGCAATCATACTCGAACAAATCAAGAGCATCGATACAACAACTAAAAACAACTTCTTTATTGGTACCATAAGATATGCCTCCACAATAATTAATCAAGTCCTCATATATATACGTGCGTATTTTTCCCTTTGTTTTTTTTGGTTTTGTGTGCCTGATGGTTGAATCTATGAACTACACGCTCCTTTATGGAGTCTACTGGTTTTAAAGAAGAATTGTTACGAAGAAATCTCCTTACTTCATCAACATACTTAATGTTACATTTGTTAGGTTCATTATGATTCAAAACTACTTATGG
>JAFGML010000057.1 GCA_016927555.1 Thermoplasmatota archaeon | reverse complement strand
CCAGCGGGGATGTCCACGGTGCCGGATTTGGTCTTCCCGATGATGATGAGTCCGCCCTCAAGCTCGATGCTCCAGGCGACACCGGTGAGATCCTCAGTGCCGTTGTTCTTAATAGTGGCAGAGACACCCAGGCCGCCAGCAATAGTGATCACCAAGGGTGCCTTGTGCTGGATGGTAAACTCCTGGGTTTTTTCTGTCTCGATGTTCCCAGCCAGATCAACAGAGTAGAAGGACACGGTATGATCGCCATCGTCGGTGACGACGAACGGTGCGGTGTACTCCACGTAGACGCCGGAATCCAGCTTGTACATCGTGTAGTTCACACCAGACAGATCATCGGTTGCTGTAAGCGTCACAGTGACGTCACTGACATAAATCCCGCCTTCTAAAACACCATCAAGCGTACAGGTGGTCACCGGTGGCGTCGTGTCCACAACAGTGCCGGTGTTGGTGACAGTGACATCATCGATTTTTATCTGGAACCAATCGGTACACTCACAGTGCCTGAAGGCAAGGTAGATGTTCTCGCCTGCATACGCAGATAAATCAATGACGCGTTCCACATAATCAGATGATCCTGCTGGACAGGTGTAATCATCGATTTGATCGGTGAAATCACCAGGAACAGTCGTCCCCGTGGTTGACACCCAGACTTCAAGGTGTTCTTGTGCCCAGGCGGGGTCCTGTGCCGCAACCCAGTAGGACAACTCTGATGCAGCTGTGGTTGCTATGGCTGGTGTAATCAGCCAGTTGTCAGGGGTAATAGCTCCAGGGCCTGGCGAGTTGATGAAGGACTCGCTCATTGCGCTGTACGATCCACTATGTGCAGGATGGGACGCAGCGGGAACGGTTTGCCAGATGTAAGTATCTCCATCGTAGTCGATGTTTAACCACCCTGGTGGAATAGCTCCTCCCTCAAATCCTTCAGAAAAGGTGTCCATGGTCGCCAGTGGTGACTGGTTGGGAGTGGTCGGTGTCACGTAACGTACGCCGTTTTTTGCGGCAACGGCGACTGTTTCATCGGTATTTGCGGTCACAGTAATCGACGTCATAACCATTGCGACTGCGACAAGCAAAATGCTGCCTCGTTTCAACATACTTTTTTTGTTCATGTTTTTCCCCCTAAAAGGTTCATTTATATTAATATAATGAATTCCTGATATATATTACTTTCTCTTTGTCCTTAGAGGATTGGAAACCATAACTTTCTTGTTTTGAACAACGATGCAGCTCGACAGACAATAAATTTTTCTTGGACCACACCTGCTGTGTAGACTCTATGGTTCCTCACAGCATTGGACGGTAACGCTCAATGGACTCTGACCACCCTTCCGTATCGCTTGGGACCTCCAAAGGAGGAGTGTAGCCCATATTGTTTATATAACCCTTCTTCATTCGGAACACTCATGGCAGTATGGCAAGGAAGTTCAAAACGCAGTAAAACAGGACGACGCATTCGACATGCGTACAACAAGAGGCGCTTTGAAATCGGACGGGAACAGCATTTAAGCACCTTTGGTCCCATGAAACGAAAAGCGATTCGCACACGGGGTAATAATAAGAAAGCACGACTCCTCACTTCAAATGTCGCGTACGTCATCGACCCGGCAACCCATAAGACCACGAAAACCGAGATTATTACCGTCGTCGAAAACTCAGCGAACATCCACTACGTTCGACGTAACATCATGAATAAAGGAGCGATTATCAACACCCAGCTGGGCAAAGCAAAGATTACCTCTCGTCCCGGTCAAAGTGGTGTGATCAACGCAATCCTCCTCCTAAAATAGACACACTGGTGAGGTAAGATGGTCTCACGGGACGAATCCAAGGTCGTACTCTACCCTCTGTATTTTGATGCTACCGTATCGCGCTTGAAGGGACGGAAGGTGTCCAGGAAGAATGCCGTGGACAAACCAAGCATTGAATCTCTTGCAAAAGCAGCACAATCGCTGGGGCTGCATCCTGTGATAGAGAAACATGCTTCGCATCCCTCAACTCCATGGAAGAGCGATGGGCGAGTCCTTGTTGAGCACAAAGGACCAAAATCACAGCTCCTTGCCCAGGTAGCCTTGCGTCTCTAAGCGTAGAGTATATAACAGGCACACGATATTCTGGTTCAACTCTCTAGGAGAAGGGTCTATGGAGCAGTCAGGTCCACACTATGACGAAGCAAGCACGATTTTTTCACCAGATGGCAGGTTGTACCAGGTTGAGTACGCCAGGGAAGCTATTAAGAAAGGCTCGACGGCCATGGGGTTGAAATGGAAAGATGGTGTGCTATTACTGGCGTTGAAACCAGAGAGCAGTACGCTGCTGCACCATCGCTCCTTGGAAAAAATCTATCAAATTGATGACCATATTGCCTGTGCGACCACTGGCCTGCTTGCCGACGGTCGTCACCTCGTTGAGATCGCACGGGAAGAAGCACAGTGGAATAAGATCCGCTATGACGAGCCGATTGCTGTCAAGGATCTCGTGGGTTCTCTCTGTGAATATGAACATTTGTACACCCGGTTTGATGGTGTGCGACCGTTTGGTGTCGTGCTCATCATCGCTGGGGTTGATAGCACTGGTTGTCATCTCTACTCAACTGATCCCTCGGGTGCGTACCTCGGCTACAAAGCGGTGTGTGAGGGGAAGAAAAGTAGTGATGCTATGACCCACATATCCAAGACATATACTGCTGATTTAACCCTCTCACAGGCTGTTGAACTAGGTGTGCAGACCTTAAAGAAAAGTTCAAAAAAGAGAATGGATGTCGAGATGATTGAGGCGGTGACCATTGACAAGAAGTCAGGGTATCAAAAAATCTCGTTGGATGTGTTGAAACGCAACACAGAACCACACGCGAGTGATGAATAAGACATAAGAGGCTTGAACGATTTTTTTTTATTTGCCTTTCCGAATCCATGAGAACAGTCGATGCCGCTGGATGGGGACCAGGGCGTCTCCTACAGAACGGATGTCTTCGACTGAGTAGAAGGCATGGGCGTGAATAGTATGGATACGCTTGATGACCGTAGGGAGATCCTCTCGACGTATGACTGCAAAGATGATCTTCACTGCACCGTTGAGTCCGTCGGCATCATGAGTTGTGACTCCATATCCTGCTTCACGAAGTGTGGTTACTAGTTCAGTCGTATCGTGCTTGCAGATGATGCGGATCATCACCATGCCTAGGGAGAGTTTTTCTTCAAGGACGATGCCGAGAAATGAACCAAGGGCAAACCCACCAGCGTAGGCGAGGTAGCAGACCGGGTTGTTGAGGTTCTGGATGATTTGTCCTATGGCGAGTAACCAGATGTTGATTTCAACGAATCCGACGATGGGAGCGATATATTTTAACCCATGGGAGACAAAGATGATGCGTAAGGTTCCAAGACTGACGTCGATTAATCGAGCAGCAAAGATTAAGAGTGGTAAGAGGACCCATTTGAAGAGGTCTGAGTTGTAGAATGTTATGGCATCCATCGCCGTGTGCTCCTGGTTGTGTAGTGTGTGGTGGTGGGGTATCTTTTGACTTGGTATAAATCTTTTTTTCCGCCTCTTTAAAAACAGGGATGAACTCTTTTGTCGTAGAAAAATCAAAATAATCTTACGTTATATCTCCTTGATGGTTTTGTCGGTGGGTATGAAGAAAAAAACGACTGTAAAAGTGGCGAAGAAGCGTTCAAGGGCTAAGGAGAAAACCAAGAAACAGAAGACCGCGGGTGGTGCGAAGATGGCTGTGCAGAAGGTTACGGTTGGTGAGGACGAGTTTTGCCCGACCTGTATGGAATGGCGGGCGTTCGATGAACTCACGGGTAAGTGTGTGGTCTGTGGTCATTTGATCAGAAAGAGCGGGCCAAAGACCCGAACGGTGAGGGATGAGTACGATCTCAAGGATTTCACTGTTGAGCATGATGAATCGTCGGAAACCAGTGAATTTTAGTAAAAATATTTATATTGTAAATATAGTAAAACTATAGAATTTATTTGTTAAGTATTCTATTTAACATTTATTATTAATGTTAACATGTAACATAGTTTGTACACTGTAGTATGTTAACAGTTATCTATCTAGATGAACTGATAAAAGTAGCTAGATAATATCTAGCATTGGCAGGTAGGAAAAATATTTATAAATTCTCTACACCATGTAAACATTAGATGGATGCACAGAACATTCGAGCAGCACTGTACACGAGAGTCTCGACAGAAGATCAAGCAAAGGAAGGATTCTCCCTTGACGCCCAGCTTGAAAAACTCCGGGCCTACTGCACGGCACGAGGCTGGGAGAACGCAGGGGAGTACGTAGACGAAGGCTACTCGGGAAGAAAGATTAGACGGCCAGCCTACAAAAAAATGATGGAAGACATCGACAAATGGGATGCTCTACTGGTCATCAAGATGGACCGCATCCATCGTAACTCGAAGAACTTCATGCTCATGATGGAGGATCTCAACAAGAAAAAGAAAGAGTTCGTCTCCATGATGGAATCACTTGATACCTCCACAGCCATGGGCAGATTCGTCATGGACATCATCCAGCGTATCGCACAACTCGAATCAGAGCAAATCGGCGAACGCGTGTACATCGGAATGGAACAGAAAGCAAAGATCAATGGCGGCATGCTGGGGTTCAACATCCCGTATGGGTATGATTATGTCAACGGAAAGCTTGAGCTAAACAAAACAGAAGCTGAAATTGTCAGGCAGATCTATTCATGGTATCTCTCAGGAAAAAGTACTGGGAAAATTACCAAGATGCTCAACGAGGACCAATCCCCGACAAAAAAGGGGGGATTCTGGGCGAAAAAAACCGTCGCAGCAATATTAAAAAATCCTCTCTACTGTGGCTATATTCGTTGGGAAGAGTATGTGAATAAGAGTGATCATGACCCGATTATAGCCGTACAGGATTTTGATGATGTTCAGCAGCTGTTTGCCAGTCACGGCGGTCATCCAGCCAAGTTTTTGTCAAAATAGGCCTCTTGTTGGGTACCGTCGGTAGACCAAAGGTTACCGTCCCCTGAAAGGTTTTTCTCCTGATGTCGTTGCTTCTTCTCCTGGGGATTCTGTTTTTTCTCCTAAAGATCTCTGTCGGGCATGTGATTTTCATCCTGCAGTTGTGTTTTTTTCTCGGAGACGTATTCTAAGAACCCCTTGTTTTGGGCTAAAAGCCTGGGTTTTTTGTTGATTTTTTGGCGGGGGACGAATAATTTAGAATGCAAGAGAATGACTAGCATATTAATCAACGTTTGCTAGATTTTATCATTCATTAGCCATGCTAATTCATAGCATAAAACTATGTTCAATGTTAACACGAATATAATTAGTTAACTAAAAACATTAATAAATAAATAAGATTTCGATACAAACAATATCATGTTAACACAAAACGTAAAATAAGACCTTTTTTAAAATCTCAAAGAAAAAATAAAATAGAAACGAAACATCAGACCAAACACCATTCAATTGCGACAGCCGCCCAACACAAAAAAAATTCAAGCAACCCACTGAATTAAATAATTGTCCAATAATTTTTAACGAAATATCTAAATACACCACGCTTGATATAAAATACGATACTTATGAAGAACCGGGGAGTAATTATTTGTTTAACCGTGCTTCTCAGCGCAGGAATGCTTGCAGCACCTGCTCTTGGAAGCACACAAAAGGCTAGCTTTACCGCCGCACAAACAACAACCTTCGGCATGGTCACTTTAGAGTTCTATGACTGCACCGGAGCCGCGCCCATAGTCAAAGAAATCACCATCACCAACACAGAATGGAAGGCCATACAACACGAACTCAAAGAAGCGACGCAGACCGGAGACACAGTCCAAGACGCGCTCACCGCGCAACTCACGGTGTTCAAGAACCATCGCCTCATCACCGACGACATCACCCCAGACACCCTCCTCCTCAAGAAAACCATGAGGTACACCCACCTGCCTCGACACCCTGGGCGAGCACCTATCATCAACAACTCGATTTTCAATGCGATGTGCGCCATTTCATTTGTGTTAGACAACGGCACAAACCTGGTCTTCGGGCTCAACACCTTCGTCAACCTCATCGGCTTTGACATCGTCAGCGTCCATGGGGGCAACACCACCGATGGCATCACCACCAACGGCATCATCTCACGCTCAGTACCTGCTGGACACTACGTTGGTGCCATGTTCGGGTTTTTAGGCTACTGGTTAGGAGAAAAAATCAGCACAGGTGTGTACACCAACCTCACCGCAGCTGGGTTCACCATCTTCACGGCATGGCTGCCCATCCCACTCGCACCGTAGACCGACCAAACGACTCCACTTGATGATACCACAACGGGCTACCTATGTTTCCCCGTAGCCCTCATACTTTCTTTTTCAGTGTAAAAGACTTTAACAAAATGGTGCGGCTGGTACGACAGCTTCGCCTGCCGCAACCCAGGAACTCCTAAATCCTCTTCGCGGTCAATGAATCGCACCTGATGTCGTACTCGCTGCGCAGTCTCCTTGTTCACCGCCTTGTACACCCCATCGTACTCCGGGGCGCCCTTCTCAAAGTGCACCACCACGGTGTCAGCGTTCATCTGCTCGTAGACCGCGAGAGCCTCAAGAGCACCGTTGATACGGAGGACCAACCCGTGTAACCCCAACTCAAAGCAATGAGCCATCGCGTACATAATCGCGTTCTTCTCATGGGTTAAAATTTCATTGGCATCGCAATCCTTCCAGAGGCACCAGCGGTGCAGGAACTCCATGGCCTCGTCCATGTTCTCCTTGGAGAGATCCTCCACGGTGTAGGTGTGAGTCTTCGTAAATTTATTGAGCCGATTCCGTATCTTCCCGTACTTCGTGCCTGGGAGGTCTGCTAACTCTGAGGCTAGATACACGTAGTCAAAAAAATCACGGTTCTCCACGAACACCAGGTCTGGGAACTGTGTACTGAGCAGCTGTTTCTCCGTCTCCTTGATGTACCCAAGGACGGCATCCTGCTGCTGCGCAAAGGACAACACCTCCTCAAGCAGCGTGCGATCAAAGGGGCCGCTGGGAGGGTGCACCACGGTGAGTTCAGGTGTCTGGCTGACAATGAGAAGATTATTCTTGCGCATCAACCACCTATACTGGACATAGCCTGACCAACACACCATGGTAGAGAACAGCTCCCCGCTGTGCATCACCGGGTACTGACGGGTGTGGGCATCGAACACTGGTTTGTCCTCCAAACCAATGGTCTTGAAGTCATCCAGAGACACCATCTGACTACTCCTGTGGCTGGTAGAGCATAGGACTGTAGTCTTTCAAGGGTGTGAAACCTAGTGCTGTGTAGAACTGACTGCTCCCTGGCTCAGCCATCAGACCGATCCACTTGATGCCTTTCTCTTGGCAACGCTGAATCAGCGTGCGCACGAGCTGTTTTCCTAAGTCCAAACCACGGTACGCTGGGAGGATGACCACATCCTGGATGTACGCATCAGACACGCCGTCAGACAGCACCCGGCCCATCCCGATGGCCTTTCCTGTCTGCTTGTTTACCACTACCGCAAACGCAAAGCTTCCTGCGATGAGCAGTGGTATCCCTGCAGGATCGTAGGTGTCCTTCCACCAGCCTGCTGCCCTGTAGAGTGCCACGATGTCCTCTGTTGACCACGTGTCAACCAGTCGTATCTCTGTGTCCATAGTGTTGATAGAATCCAAATATAAAAGGTGTTTAACAAGAACTGTGCTCAAGAGCACTGTGGGGACAGGCGTTCACACACGCGCAACACTCAATACACTCCCCTACCTTTGTTGCCACAGCCTTTCCATTGACAAGTGAAAAGATTTCCACGGGGCATGCGGTGACGCACTCGCCTGCACCCTGACATTTCTCCTCATCGATGGTTATGGTGATGCTGCCTTCTTTGTACTCCTTCTTCATACTCGTACAACCTCGTTTTTTCTTATCGGTAACTGCTACTGTTATTTTAGTGTTCGTATTTCCTGCTTGTCTGTTTCTCTAAATAATAGTCTTTTTTTTATAAAAAACTCTTTTGTGAGGCACCAAAAGACATATCAGTGCCTTCCTGCATTCCTGCGTACGGAGGGTATAGTGTGAGACAACGAGCAGCAGATTTAGCGCAGCGTCTTCGACGGTCATCAGCAGTACACGTCGTCACCCACATCGATGCAGATGGCATTACTGCGGGAGCTATTGCGTCTGAGACGCTCAGAAGACTTGGCAAGCAGTACACCATAGAGTGTGTCAAGCAGCTGGATGAGACCGTCATCACAAAATTGCTCAACGAGAACCATGAGCTGGTCTGGTTCACAGACCTGGGCAGTGGGATCAGCACCCAGTACCCTGAGATGAACAAGGTCATCACTGATCACCATGAGTGCCCACCGGATTCTAACCTCAGCTTTCACTTCAACCCGCACCTCTTTGGCCATGACGGCTCCTATGAGCTCAGCGGCGCGGGAGCCACCTACCTGGTTGCGAAGCAGGTGGACGGGCACAACACAGATCTCTCCAGTCTGGCTATTGTCGGGGCTATTGGTGATCTGCAGGACCGCAGGTTCTGTGCACTCCATGGACTGAACACCGAGATCGTCAAGGACGGCAGAGACGCTGGTGTGCTTCATACTATTCAGGACCTCCGCTACTTTGGCAAGGAGACCCGTCCGCTCGCCAAGCTGCTGCAGTACGCCAGCGACCCGCTCATCCCTGGGATCAGCGGACGGGAGGACGCCTGCGTCGCCTTCCTCCAGGAGCTGCAGATACGCCTCAAAGACGGGGATACCTGGAGGACCTGGGTCACGTTAGATAAAGACGAGAAACGAACCATTATCTCCAACATCGTTCAGATGCTGTTGGTCAAAGGCTTCGGGTACCAGACCGCCACCCGTGTGCTCGGAGAAAGTTACCTCCTCAGCAGAGAACAACCAGGCACCGAGTTGCATGATGCCAAGGAGTTTGCGACCCTGTTGAACTCTACGGCTCGCTACGGACAGTACGAGGTAGGCTTACAAGTGTGTCTTGGTGACCGTGGGAAGTGGCTCAAGGAGGCACTCAGCCTGCTGAAAGGCCATCGCCACAATTTGGTGGAAGGCCTCCAGTTCGCCAGAGAAGAGAAGATCCAGAAGCGAGCTCATCTGCAGTACTTCCATGCTGGAGACGGGATCAGGGACACCATCATCGGTATCGTCACCAACATGATGCTCAACGCAGAGGAGACTGACAAGGACTTACCACTTCTTGGGTTTGCCCATACCGAGAACGGGGAGGTGAAGGTCTCAGCTCGTGCCACGCAAGCACTGGTGGACCGAGGCCTAGACCTCGGGGTTGCTCTGACCAAGGCTGCCAAAGAACTCCATGGCGCTGGCGGTGGCCACAACATCGCTGCTGGTGCGACCATTCCAAAAGGAAAAGAAGAAGAATTTTTAGATCTACTGGAGAGCAATATTAAAACTCAGCTGGCCTTATAAACTTTAATGATCTCCACCTCAAAATACACAGCCTTATCTGTTAGGGGATGGTAGCTTATATGAAACTCTGGGTCGATAGAGCGCATGGGGTTAAACAGCTGCAATTCCATCAACTCTCCCGGAACATCCTGCGTGATATTCTGGGTTTCGTTTCGTTGAAGAATTATCTGTCGATCAAACTCGTAGTATGTTTTGTTCCCTGTTCCTGTCTGAGACACGGAGGTATTTATTGTGTCATCAGTTACATTTTCTATAGTGTATATCGTCGTTGCGGTCTGGGTCTGGATAGAAATAGTGGAATTAATTGGCGGAGAATGGGTTATCACAATAGTATCATTATCAATGGATGTAATGGTACTGCAATTTGTTGGGTACGTCGTATATGTCATTAATTCTTCATCCAGATATGTCCACGTGAGGTTATCCGTTTGATTCTCTGGAGGTGTCGTATAGGTCCACAGCTTTGTTTCGTTAATTTTTGTGACAACGGTAACATTAGTCCAAATGGCATATAAATCTACAACTTCACCTATATAATGTGAATTTTCCCGCACCGTAAAAATAGTTGATGTGTTACCAAAATAACTATTATAGGGTTCTGGAACGGTCCCATTTTTTTGTATTGACAGTATAGTATACGATAAATTAATGTCTGGTGCTTCTCCATAGTAATATTCATAGACTGCTCTTAAATCAATGATGTCGCCTGCTTTAGGAGAGATCCCATAAGCTTGTTCTGGGGGGATAACTGCAGTTGTTCGTTTTTCTCCTCTCCCCAAGCCAACAAGATTTTCGATAAACCCTGGTATAAAGAAGTCATTGATTGTGTTTGAGTAGCCACTGAAGTTAGCATCAGGTGTTGCGGACATATCAAGGGTCACAAATAGCTTTGCAGCAGACCCACCGGTTTTATTGTTTGGATATTCATAGGAAGAATCAAAAATAGTATTATTTGAAGCGTAATACCCAATATACTGAACATCAGCGTAATCTCCATACTCAATTCTTTTTTGTCCCTCAAAGAGGTTTTCAAAGATATCAGTGTTAATCGCAATTAAGAACGTGGAGAGTGCCGCGACAACGACGATAACCAGCGCGATCAAAGCAATTTTTTCTTGTTGCATGAGGCAGGTTGAATGAAGTCATAATATATTAATGTAAGCCCTTCTGGTGTTTCCACATCGCAGCCATGCATGTCTTCAGGAGCCGGGCTGCGAGCACCGCGGTCTGCCCATGGTCGTACGGCGGGCAGACTTCCACGACGTCACAGCCGACGAGCTGCGGGGCGAACGCCTCAATGATTTCAACAACCTGCAGTGGGGTTACCCCAAACGGCTCTGGGGTGCTGGTCCCTGGGGCGTACGCGGGATCGACGACGTCGATATCGATGGTGAGGTACACTGGTTTTCCCTTCAGGACGGCTCGCGTTTCTTTGATACTTGGGGCGATGCCTTTGGAATGAACCGTGAAGGCATCCTTGAAGAACAACCCTTGCTCAACCGCCTGGTCGTACTCGTCTTTCTCCGCTGACCTGATGCCGAGCACCGCCATGTGCTTCACAGGGAGGTGATCTGCGATTCTGCGCAGCACGCACGCATGGTTGAACCGATCGTTCTTGTACTGCTGTCGGAAATCCATGTGCGCATCAAGACTCAGCACACCGATATCCTCTGGAAACGCAGAGACAATACCTGGGGTGATGGAATGATCCCCGCCTATTGCTAGCGGGATCTTCTTTTTTGCTATGAGCTCTGCGGTGAACGTTTTCGTCCTCTCGAACAGCTGCTGTGAGGTCAGGTGTCCAACGTCAAGGTTCCCGTAATCATGGACCTTTAGCTGCTTTGCATCGACCCCTAATCTCAGATCATATTGTTCAAAATTCCAGCTCGCCTGTCGCACCTCACCAGGAGCCTTATCTGCTCCATGGCGAAACGACGATGTTTTTTCATACGGCACCCCGAAGACCACAAAGGAGGCATCAGAGAATGCTGCGTCTGCGTCTGCAAAATAGTCTGGGAACTCCATAGAGACTCGCTCCTCCCCCTCACGATGACCGTCGTACAGTGTGGTTAGACGCGGGTGATCTTCCGCTTCCCCATCGCCTG
>JAFGML010000056.1 GCA_016927555.1 Thermoplasmatota archaeon | reverse complement strand
GATGAGAGCCTGACAAAGACACGCAGGCGTTGGAGGAAGAATTATGAAAAATCGAGTTATATCACTCAAAAGATTTGTAACAATTTTTTTTGTTATTTTTACTACAACGATTTTTCTGTTGAGCGTAACTGCTGTTCCAACAACAAACGCACAACCGTTAAAAGAGAACAAACAAAAAATAAAGAAATTATTGGAAAAAACAGAAAAAATAAAGGATAGTATTTTGTTTAAGAAAATACAAACATTCAACAATAAACACGGATCTGAAGAAAAACAACAAGAAATATATCAAAAGATGTATACGTTTTATTCTTCGATAATAAAAAACAATCTTACAATAACTATTGACATTGATTATTTAATAAGCCTGCTTTCTGACGTTGTTCTAATTGCAGCATCAATAACATATTTCGTGATGATTCTTTTTGGTTTAAACCCTATTGCTTGGGGATTAGGAGTAATTCTTTCTACTATCGTTCTTATGCCACTTTTACTTCTAGCAGACTTTGGTTATTCTTTTAATATTGTTGATACGTTTGCTTATGATAACCTTTGGATTGATATTACAGAAATGGTTAATAACTTTGGTATTATTGGTGGATTTATTATTCTGGTTCTTTGGATTCCTTTCATTGCTGTTGTTTATGTTGTAGGTACGGGGTTACTATGTATTATTGATTTTCCTTGTACTATTTTGACTTTCTGGGAACTTTTAACTGAATATCCATGGTAAGAATAAAATGAACATACAATATTTAATACTAGTCGTGACAATACTAAAAAGTTTATTTAATGGTTGGACAAAAGGAGGTCAAATATGTGCCCTAATTTTTACTGTATCTATCCTCTATATCGATGTAAATATACATGGGAGGTAAAAGAGTGAAAAAAATTATATTTGGATTAGTAGCAGTTTTTTTATTAGTATCAACTGTTACTGCAAAGCCCGTGGTCGATAGTCAGCCTATAAAAGAAATCCGAGAAAAATTACTACATCAAATAGAGAGAGTCACGAACACTTCTGAATATAAAAAAATTGAAAAGATGGTCCATGAAATCGTACCAGAAGATGTACATAAACAGACAAAGGAGTTAGTGAAAATGTCCTTTGAACCTTTAAGCTATTTTCCGACTTTTATCGATTTCCTTGTTCTTCTTACTGAACTTCTTGGTCTCTTGTTCGGTCGCATAGGGACAGAAATCATAGCCCCAATTGTAGTGTATTTCATTATTCTTATTTTCACTGCTATAAATGCTTTTCTACCTGCAACTTTTTCAGCATTTTTTGGATTAATGGAATGGGAAGGAGTGAGCTGGCAGTGGTTCATTGTCGGTGTCATACAAATAATAGAAAGTTGGAACATCGACTGGGAGTTCCTCGGTCTCTTCGGTTCCATCATCTTTTTATTGCTCCTCATTCCTATTTCAGTCATTCTCTACATCCTATGCTTTCCAGCTGCATTTTCCTGGTTTTTCGATAAATTCATACATGACATCATTAAATATTACAATGAAGCACTCCCTTAATTGTGGTCCACAACGATGAAATCAGGTATCGAGTTCGTAGTCTTCAACCATCACTTCGATGTCCTCTTCTACTACGACCCAAATATATTCCGTATCATGCAATGCAACTGTTCCGTGGTCGCTTTAACCCAGGACTACCTATCCATTAGCAGGCATTGTTTGAATTAATAGCCGTGGATAATTCCTTGTAGCAAATGCCGAATGATGGTTTTCTGGCACATATGCCTTTATAATCGTATCTCCAGCATAAAAAAACTATTTAATTAGCACTTCCCCATCAATAATCTCAATATCCACAACCGTCATAATCGGAATCCCGTACAATTTAACAAGGTCTTCTTTACAAGTTCCTTTGTACACCGCGATAAACACACCTTTCACAATTACTTCCATTTGTTTGAGCACGTGCAGCACTGCCTTTAATGTCCCACCCGTGCTGAGCACATCATCAACCAGTATCACAGTATCTCCTTTCTTCAACCCGTTGATGAACATCTTTGATTTCGAGTACCCCGTCACTTGTTCAACAGACACCTCACCAGGTAACCCGTACTCACGCTTACGGATAATCGTAAAGGGGATGCCAAGATCAAGGGACAACGCTGACGCGAGTGGAATACCCATCGCCTCCATCGTAACGATTCTATCGAACTTTCCTACTTTTTTAATATGTTTCTTCATCTCATCCGTGACTTCTCTGAGTAGCTCAGGGGCAATAGAGGGGACACCATCTGTTATTGGGTGAATCACGTAATCATACACGCCTTTTTTGACAATAGGAGCTTCATACAACGATTTCTCTAAATATTTCAGTTTCATACTTCACCAACCTCTTCACATACTCGTTTCAACACCGGTATGAACTCATCAATCATCTGCGTTGTGATTTGCGGCATGAGTACCATGCGAACAGCAGACAACCGCTCGACTTTGTTGACACGCCAGCCGTTCTCAGCAAGTTTTTTTACCACCGCACCGGGTTTCTTGAGCCTGACACCAAGGACGTTCATCGTCGGCTCCACCACAAGACCCAACCCCAGCTCCTTGATACGAGTTTCTGTGTACTGGGTGACATTCATGCAGGATTTCACAACATTCTGATAGCCATCAAAGCCAAGGTACTGCGTCACAGCATACGCAGCAGCAACAGGAGCACCAGAGCGGGTGCCAAGGATACCAGCTTGCTTCTCACTACTGATATACGGTGATTCCACACTGATGTGCTCCAGCCACTGCTTCTGACGAATCATCAACGTCCCCAAGGAGATAGCAGCATACCCCATCTTATGGGAATCAAGAGATATCGTACTGACACCTTTCAGGGTGAAATCACAGGGAGGGACCTTGTAGCCTAACTGTCGAAGAAACGGGATGACAAACCCGCCAAACGCGGCATCCACATGGAAAAACACCTGCTCATCAGCACACAGATCACTGATCTCCGGAAGAGGATCCACCGTCCCCAGCTCTGTTGATCCTGCAAGACCAACGACAGCAGCAGTCTTTGAGGAGATTTTCTTTTTAAGCGTGTTAATATCCAAAGTATATTCTTTGGTCAACGGTACTTCAACAAGCTTCATATCCATAAGCGATGCTATCTTCTGAAACGAGAAATGCGCACTCTCTGGGAGAAGCACCTCACGTTTTCCAGATAGTTGTTTTGCGAGCCACATCGCGGTGATGTTGCCTTCAGTACCACCACTCACGATCTGTCCAGCTGCTGATCGAGGCGCATGAACCAACCGTCCTATGAACGCAAGGAACCGTGATTCAACCTCCTTTGTCCCAGGGCACAACTCAGGGTCCCCAAGGTTCGTCTCTAAAAACCGGATGTACGCCTCCCGGGCGATGGGATGCGGCACCGTGCACATCGACCCAAGGATACGACCACTAGAGAAATTAAAATCTTTTTGTTTCAATTGACTGAGTTCCTCGAATATTTCTCTTCCGGTCTTATTTGATTGAGAAGATGCCATTTGGAGGGGTAATAATCTCCCCCCTCAAAAAATATTCTGTCCTCCCTAAATTATTTAAAAGGAATGACAAAAAAAGTTCTCCTTGCTAAACACCTTTATTAAAGTGAAGGGATGTACAACAACATTTTAATAAAGGAACATTTATAGTAATAGTACGTGAATTACATGGCACCCAGAGCAAGCAAAAAGAACGAACAGAAGACACCACAGACTCCTATGACAGGAGAAACCATGCCTCTCCTAGAGGAACACAAGGAGCCAGTGAAACACCACCGCCTCTCACGAAGTATTCCACGGTTCTCCTGGCTAACAACACTACTAAAACTCCGGATTGTCATCACTACCCTGTTCCTGTTCCTCACCTTGGCATTCCTGTTGATTTTCATGAACGGCTATGTCATCTCTGCAGTCCTGCTGCTCTTCAGTTACGTCCTTATGTTCCTGCTCATGATTAAGCTTTTTATGGTGAAGAACCTCTAGTCCTTCGATAGGGAAGACGCATAAAAACCATCACATTTTAATATAGGGATATGTATTTTGATTACATGATGCAAAAGGACAATTGGAAGCCAGACGAGGTCACCTCATTTCTGAAATTACCGGTTTATACTCGCGAGGGTGTCTACGTTGGTCAAGTCAAGAACGTGTTTCTTGAGATTGATGAAAAGAGAGTGGGAAGCTTACTGGTCACCAACACGAATCCATCGCTTGTCGAAGGAAGCGTTGATGTCGCGGTGCCTTACCGCTGGGTCAACGCAGTCGGAGACATCGTCATTCTCTCGAACTTCCCGGGAAAAGTTTCTACAAAGAAGGATAAGAGCTCCGAGAAGACAAAAAAAACACAGGAAGCTGACCAAAAAATTGACATGATCGAGTAGCAACTCATAGGTAGTTTACTCCAATGAAATACTGAGCAGACGCGGTGTGCCTTCTTTTTTTCTTTCATTACGTTGTTGTGTCATTTTAATGCAAATATTTTTATAGCCAGAAGGTTATATATTAAATACTAGTTCCTCCTCCAGGGAACAAGTAAGAACTGTACAACAAGGTTTATATACTCAAAAAAGAAAGTAATATGTGTATAGATAGAATAAAAATGGTGGAAACATGACCAAAGGATTCAGGACAATAAAAGTGAGCATCGTAATGGGAATTTTACTGGTAAGTCTATTTGCTGCTTTTATTCCAACTAGTTCTGCACGAAATATTGGAAACTTAAGTAGTTACGTAAATATGATGGGGGCCGAGAACGAATCCGGTTTAAAACCAATTGTACCACGCGGTAATTCCGCCGAACTCAAAATAGATGTGATATATGGAGTTACTGCAGGTGGAATTTTATCCAAAGTCCCACTAATATGGTTAAATGGACGACAGATTAATATCAAATTATCTATTGTGGAAAAACCAGATTGGTGTACTGCAACACTTCCGACAGATACTTTAACAGCGAAAATATCAACTGACGTTCAGCCCTTTACCACCACCGTAACTCTACGAGTTGATGAGAACGCACCAGCTTACGGAGCAGGATACGTCAAGATAAAAGCAGAAGTACCACAAGTTGGTTTGTTTCTCGCAGGATTCAATCAGGTATTTAACATAGATTTCACAGCGGAATATCTTCCGATGATAAGTGCAACAATGCCTGAAGGAAATTCAAAAACAATTGGTCCATTAGATACTGCCTCGTTCCCCATCGAAATTGAAAACATGGGAAACGCACGGACAACGGTGACATTTAAAGTCGATTATGCCCCTAAAGACTGGATCGCAGTTGTCACTGATGAAATAACACTTGATGAGAGCCAAGGTTCGACCGGTACAGCCTATCTGACGATAAAACCACCAAAAGGATTCGGATATCACAATGAAGCTCAAAGCATTACGGTAACCATGACACCAGCGCGCGCTGAAGACCTCCGGAACGTTGGTGAATCAAAGACTGTGACAGTAATTGTTGAAAGCAGAGGTTTTTCAACACCAGGGTTTGAACCACTCCTGTTCATTGGAGCACTCTTTGCAGTTGTTCTTCTATTAAAATTAAAGAGAAAAAGATAGGTATAGTCCTATTCAAGAAAAACAGGAGGATACTCCTATCACTAACAAAAAAATAGTCGGAATACTAATCGTCATCTTCATACTTCTTGTGAGTAGTTGTAATCAGGTTATCAATGTTGGTGCGACAAACCTGAATAACTTAAATAACATGACAAGTTCTTCGGGAGTCACGAATTCCTCTAATCTTAAAAATTTCATGATCAGATATCTGCTAGGGAAACTAGCAGCATCGCTCTCACCAATTTACGCGTTTTTTACAGTGTCTGGTGGCGCAATTCCTAATATCATCGAAATAGGAGATGGCGAAACTGTTACAATTGACATTGGTCTTATCAACACTGATACTGGTGAATTTGATACCGATCCAGATTTTTCGTGTCCATTTTATATGAACGCTCGTTTTCTCAACTATGAAGTTGAACAATATCCCGGAAATATTTCAGAAGGATCTTGGTATGTGACCTTCCACCCTAAATCTGTTCAATTACTGCGAGATGATGCCCGTCCGAAAAAAACCCAGATGACAATTTCGTTTACCGCTCCAAATGACCCCGCAGAAGCAATTCAAAGTGGTGTCTTACAAATTAAAATTCAAGACATGCAAGCAATGGGTAACTTATGGTGGCCTAAAGGAAAGATAACAGGTAATTTAGCTCGGTATAGTAAACTAGGATGGAAGATTAACTGGGCACTGGGAGCAATTCTTGCAGGATTTGGAAAATACTCTGGTACAATCGACACAGAGTCATTTTCAACTGTTGATATCCTTGTCAAAGTAAAACCTTACCATAAGATACGATTCGAAGCGCTTCCATTACAACAAATAAAACCAGGAGATATCACATCTATACCAATAAAAATCCAGAATCTTGGGAATTATAAGGACACGTTCGGATTTAGAATAATAAGCACTACCAGTAACAACACCATTTCAAATCCAATAAGTATCAGTTTGGAACCCGGTGAAGAAAAAAACACATATCTTAGCGTTGCAGTTCCTCCAAACATCCTTGACACAGGAACCGTCCATTCAATAAGGATCCAAGCATATTCAATCGACCAGCCTAATGTCACCATTCAAGAACAATCTGTGTTTATAGAAACCAAAGGTCTCTACATTTCTGAGATTTATGGAATCGGGATATTGATATTCTTACTAATCATATTAATTATCGCACTAGTACTTCTTTACAGAAGAAAAAAATTGATTTCAAAGATGAACAAAAAACCAGAAAAACCATGGAACAATCCAGAAAAACAAAAAGAACTGAAACAACTAAAAAATGAGGACAGAAATAAATATAAAAAAACCATCAATCAAATTAAAAGTGAATATATATCATCACTCGCAGTATATAAAGCATATAAAAAATCGTATATAAAAGAACAAAAAAAGAAATCGCGAAAACGAATTACTGCGCTCTTTCATAAATCGGAAAAACAGAACAAAACAACTCGACCGGAAAAAAAACAAAAGTTAAAAAAAATACAGAACAACCAAAATAATCTATCAAAGTCCCACATCTCATTTCCTTTCACAAAAAAACAAACAGAACCAATAAAAGATGAAACAGCAGAACGTGATAAACAAAAAAAAGATCAAATCATTAAAACCATTCAAAAAGAACAAGATAAACAAAGAAAAAATAATTGGTGAAAAGAATGGTAAAATTACAACAATCGGCCACATCGTTCATCTTCATTTTGATTTTAATTATTTGTATATTTACCAATTCAACTTCTGTGTCTGCAACACAAACATTAAACAGCAATATCAACATTTCTTGGGAGAATAACACAACAAAACCAGTCATTCCCCGTGAAGAAATCAAACAATTGAATCTTACGGTAGAGTATAAAGTCGATTATGGAAATCCATTTGCCACAGGAGCAATGGACGTGTATGGTGGAAAGTCATCTGCTATAATAAACCTCGAAATAACAGATCATTCCCCATGGTGTTTTGCTGCGTTATCGCTTACAACACTCCTCGTACCCATCACAACAGGAGTTACTAGCTTCCCAGTCCGTCTTAATGTACACCTTGGAGAAGAGGCCCCTGCTTTTGGAGAAGGATCAGTTACAATCCGTGCACATTCAGGTAAATTAGGAATCATTGGTCCATTTGATAAACAATTCACGTTAGAGTTTATTGCTGGGTACCTGCCAAGAATAAGCGCTAATCTCCCAAGAGGGACAACGAAGAACATTGGTCCGATGGGCACAGCGGAATTTCTCATCGATATAACAAACCTTGGGAACGCACGGACAACCGTTTTTTTTGCAATCGAGAATCTATCAGGCAGATGGAAAGCAGTTATTAATGATGATGTCACTTTAAACGAAAACGGCCAATCAACGGTCACTCTCACTATTCTACCACCTAGAGACGTGGGTTATCATGATGAGCGCCAGAGCTTTTTGATAAAAATGACACCAGCTCGTGCTGAAGATCTGACGAACATTGGTTATCCATCATATTTAACAGTGGTTGTACAAAGCAGAGGGTTCTCCACACCTGGCTTTGAAGGATTCTTGTTCATCAGTGCATTGGCAATCGTTTTGCTATCTGTCGGACTAATCCGGAAAAAGAAAAAATAAAACTATACTGTATTTTTTCCTTTTTTCATAAAAAAAGAACTACACAATATTAATACTAATACAACTCCTGAAAAAGTATATATCCAGCAGCCTATCCCAGGCCCCCAGTGACACAGCACCTGCTCACTGACCTCTTCTCCGGGGATGGACACCGTCAGTGTTCCTTCACCACTCAGACTCCCAACCCCCACCTGGGTGAACGCAGACATCGCTACGACAAACAACGCCAAGGAGCCAACGAGCAGCACCACAGCGACCCCTAACGAGGCCAGCTGCCCGCGTCTCTTCTGCCTCCGTTGCGCAAGCAGACTTCCCACTATCAACACCCCAGCACCGATGCTCAAAGCACCTATACCGTACACCACAGAACAGAACACGTCAGGGATAAACCCACGCGCACCAGACAACACCTCACCAGCTGTTGTCTTCGTCAACAAGTCCAAGGGTAACAGATACAGCACCGAGGACGTCTGCACACCAGAGGACGTCCCCTGCAGCACCCACCAGGGAGACACCACAGCAACCATCATACCACCAAGAACCAGAGTCACAAGGAAGAAAGACACGGTCTTCTGTCTCACACTCAACAGACCGCCCAGAAGGAGAAGACATCCTGCAAGGATGAGAACAACCAGGGGGAACAGCGGCTCCTGCGTGGTGATCATCTCCAGGCTGCGTTCACTGGACACCGTCATCCTCTGCCGAGCCACCACGTCGCCTTCATCCAACACTGTAACTTGATAGACACCCGGGGGCAGCTCTACCATCACCCCATCAGAACTAGAAGTAGTCTCCAGGGTTTTTCCACCGCGACTCACCTCGATGCCTGCCCCGTGTACCACCAGTCCTCGACTGTCGAACACACGCAGACTCACTGGAAACACCGCAGGAAACTCCACCACGCCATCACTAGAGGGGATGTTCACATCTTGTTCAACAGAAAACGACTTGTAGTGGATGGAAAGCTGATACGTCGCGGAAAGCAGGTCCGTAAACACATAATCATTGCTCTGCTGTGATGCAGGTAGGACGACCGGCATGCTCATCTCACGGCTACTGAGACGAGGACTCAGCGCCACCTCCACGGGTAAGCCCCAGACATCACGCAGGGTCAACCTCCAATCATAACGACTGAGGTCCACCGTGGCCCGCAGAGGCACCACCCGGCGTCCATACCCAAACCGGATGGACTCGTTCCTCACCTCAAAACCCTTGTACAACACCCGGAGCTGATACCGTTGTCGAAGGTTGCAGGGTGCAGACAGTCGAACAGCGCCATCATCATCAGTGGTATTATGGGCGATCACCATGCCTTCATCCAGAAGCTGCACCTCAGCACCTGAAATCCCCTGGCCCTCCTGATCCACCACAGACACCCGACAGAACCCCTGAGGACGACACCCGATATGAACAGAGGTATCCTCAGAAACCTCCACACAGGCGTACCCGATGAACCGTGGCTGGGTCCACCAGACGTTCTCCAAAAACACCTTCACAACAAAGGATCCCTGCTCTAGGTTATCAAATTGAATCTTCTTAAACACCGACACATTGCGGAAATCAAACAACTGGAGCACCATTTTGACGTACTCTCGAAAGGAGGATTCTCCAGAAGTTGGCACATCCTTCAACGACAGACGACTCGCAGTACCAGAACACAGCAACACCCCTTCTCTGGTGTACACCTCGATGTTCAGATAGGGGATCTCCCGACCAGTCAACACAGACAGCAGAGAACCAAACGGCACCGAGGGAGCACTATGTACAGACACTGTGAGTGAATATCTTTCAACATCTTGCTCCCCCCCATTGCTTGGGTGGTCATCTGAAACAGAGGGTTTCAGGGGAACCAACGACTGAAACACCGCTGCTTCCTGCTCTACCACAGGATACCCACCGGATGCTGAGGAGAAGAACTCGGCATCAAACTCTGCAACAAAACCCTTGGGAATCACCGTGTCATGGACCCGGGTGTCTTTCTCATAGGAATTTCTCGTAAACTGCAGGGTCGCCACCACATAGTCCAACCCGGGGAGGTTGGGATAGTTGGATTCAAACGCCTTGAGTTGCACGCCATCACGCTCATCGTCACCCTGTCGTAGGACACTGGTCGACCCCAGTACGAGGGCATGCACCGGGCCAGATGTCCCCTTATCAAAGCACATCCACGCCTGGTCCCCGCCGTCCACGTCATCGGTGGTCTGAATCAACCGCAGCACCGGGTCGTCTGGGTTGAACTCCGGGTTCATGTTCACACGGTACTCATCAATGCTCCCATGCTCAGAAAACGCATGAATGAACGGGTACATGCGCCCGAAATTCAAATCCTCGATTGACGAGCTGTGAATCCCCCCGCACCGTAGCATCGCATACGTCCCATCCGTGCTTGTCTCAGGAAACACCAAGCATTCCTCTAAGACTTCATGGACCACGTGCGCGTAGAGGCGTTTCTGAGCAGAGGGGCTGTAGTAGTACTTATAGACTGCGGTGGTCTGCAAGGCCGAATCAGTTGATCGACTCACCACTTTACAGGAGACCATCAGCGTCCCATCGCAGAGGACCTCATCGGACACCAGCTGCTGATTCGTCGAGGAGAACTCAGACATCCTGTCTCCATAGTAGTACTGGAAATCAAAGGATGCGCCAGCATCGGTGTTCTTCGGTAGAATATCGATGGTGTCATTCACCGCTTTTGTCACGTACTGTGAGCTTCTATAGGTCAACAAATCTCCTTCTCGTGTCACCGCGTACTGGACATACCCCTCTTGCGAGATCTTGAAAAACTGTGAGTGAATCGGATAGCCTGGGAACGGCTCATAGAAGTACGAGGCGTCCTCCACCGACACGTGATCTGGATACGTCGTCTGAGCGGTGTCCGTCTCATCGTAGTAGACGAAATACCGTTCCGACCCATCAGCTTGGGGTGGAATTAAGAACACGAGGTTCGCTGAGGACACATGCGTCGCATCAGAATAGACAAGATCATAGAGTTGTGACTCTAACTCTAAGTTTTTCTCCCCAACCTGGCAGATGATGCGTACAGAATGGTGCTGCTCATCCACCGCCCAACAGGGTGAGGAAAAGACAAGCGTGGTATCAATAGGCTGGTACGCCGCCAGCGGCAGACTCGTGTCGAACGGGATGCAGACCTCCTGGCGAAACGACCATGCCGTATTCCACCACTGCTCTGATGCCCCAGCCCCCTGGAACGGGACCACGGAGACCAGGAGGAATCCTGCGAGCATCACACCACACAGCGACAAACGTACCATAGAACTCAAGACATTCCGTTAATTTATATAGCTATATTTAAATAATTACTTTTTCATATTATATTAACCTTACGACGCCCAATAAAAAGCCATCATCGGCTTAGACCACGCACCCTTTTTTTATCACAGTCTCAACAAGGTTCACCCCAAAGTGGTACGGGAGGAACTGATAAGAAGGACAATCCAGAATCAAGAGGTCCGCCTGCTTGCCTGGCTCAAGACTCCCGACGATATGTTGCATTCCGATCGCACACGCGGCGTTAAACGTCGCCGCAGTCACCGCCTCAGCAGGCGTCAACCGCATGTTCAGACACGCCAGCTGCACCATGAACTGCATGTTCTCTGTCCAGCAGTTCGGATTCAGATCCGTGGCCAATGCGACTGGAACTCCTAACTGAATCATCTTGCGTGCAGCTGCATACTGCTGCATCATCAAACAGAACGGAGTACCCGGGAGCAACACCCCCACGACCCCTGTACGCGCCATCGCCTTCAAACCCTCGGCAGAGGACCTCAGCAGATGATCCGCACTCACTGCACCGACTTCTGCAGCCAACGCAGCACCACCGGTATCCACAATCTCATCAGCATGAATCTTAGGCAGAAGACCTAGCTGTTTTCCCGCTAGGAGAATCCGACGTGACTGTCCCACCGAAAACACGTCTTTCTCACAAAACACATCACAGAACCGTGCAAGCCCCCGAACATTCGGCAGCATCTCCTCGATGACCAAAGAGACGTACTCCTCAGCAGACATCCCCTGTGGGACCGCATGGGCACCAAGAAACGTTGATACCAGATCCATCGGATGTGTCTTGGCAAGTTTCCGTTGAACCTGCAACAGCTTCACCTCGGTTTTCACCTCTAACCCGTACCCGGTTTTCGCCTCACACGTCGTCGTCCCATACCGCAGCATCGTATCAAGTCGCTTCTGACTCTGCTTGAGCAACTCTGCAGGGGATGCCTTACGTGTCGCCCGCACCGTCGAAAAAATACCAAAACCACGCTTGAGGATCTCCATGTACGACAGGCCCTCAAGCTTCAACGCCAGCTCCTGCTCACGAGACCCAGCAAACACCACATGAGTGTGAGGATCCACAAAACCAGGCATCACCACTTTTCCTGTCGCATCAATGGTCGTTTCCGCTCGGTAGCGCAGACGTCGACCCACCGCAACAATCCTGCCCTCAGACACCGCCACAGACCCACCCTCAATGATGGACAGCTTCCCCATCTGACTTCCTATCCGCGGTGTCTTGGAACCCTGTAACGTGAGTAACTCTGATGCATTCGTAATCAACAGGTCAACCGAGTCCATACAGTACTCCCACAATAGTTAAATGAAAGACCCTCGATTAAGGTTTCGGTGAACCACCATGGCACGACTCGTAGAATGCGTACCAAACTTCAGCGAAGGAAAGAATAAAACCACCATTGAAACCATACATACTCTCATCAAAAAGCACACCGACGTCACCTTACTGGATTTCACCCCGGACGCGGATCATAACCGCACCGATGTGACCATCATTGGGTCACCAGAGGCAGTCAAAGCAGCAGCCCTGGACATCGCGGTGAAATGCGTTGAACTCATCGACATGAACACACACAAAGGAGAACACCCTCGTATGGGAGCTATCGACGTCGTCCCGTTCATCCCTATCAGCGAGGTCAGCATGAGCGACTGCGTGCAGCTCGCCAATGACTTTGCCAAAGAATTCTCAGATAAAACACACGTCCCCTGCTACCTCTACGAAGAGGCAGCCACACGAGAAGACAGACGCAACCTTGCTGACGTACGACGAGGACAGTACGAAGGACTCAAAAAAGAAATAGGCACAAACCCTGACAAAGTCCCTGACTACGGGCCCAACAAAATCCATCCCACCGCAGGGGCAACCGCGGTCGGCGCACGGTTCTTCCTCATCGCGTTCAACGTCAACCTTGGCACCACCAACCTTGCCATCGCAGAAGACATTGCAAAAGTCGTACGACACAGCAGCGGAGGATACCGGTACGTCAAAGCCAAGGGATTTGAAATCAAAGAGCGCGGCATCGTCCAAGTCTCCATGAACCTGACCAACTACCAGAAAACCTCTCTGTTCCGTGTGTTTGAAACTATCAAAAACGAAGCAGAACGCTACGGTGTGCCGGTCATCGGCAGCGAGATCGTCGGCCTTGTCCCCGTAGAAGCCTTGGTCCACATCTCCAACCATTACCTCCGACTTGAGAAATTCACAGACCAACAAGTCCTGGAAAAAAAACTCCTCGAGATATCAAAGTGAGACCCATGAGCAAACTCGTCAACATGAACCTGAAACTCTTCCTCAATGAACTCGCCTCAAGCAGCCCAGCACCAGGCGGCGGGAGCACTGCTGCCTTGGCTGGAGCACTCGGGGCTGCTCTCTCCTCCATGGTCTGCAACCTCACCATCGACAAACAAGGCTACGAAGCAGTACAACACGACATCCACGAGATGCGCACACAGAGCGAACAGCTACGAAAACAGCTCACTGAGCTCATCGACAAAGACACCGAGGCCTTCAACGAGGTCATGAAAGCACTCAAGATGCCCAAAGAAACAGACGAGCAGAAGGAGAAGAGACGAACTGCGATGCAGACTGCCTTTAAACACGCTGCAGACGTACCACTGACCACCGCTCGAACCTGCGTGCAGCTCATGGACATTGCCCGGGTTGTCGCAGAAAAGGGAAACAAAAACTCCATCAGCGATGCAGCCGTCTCCGCTCTCATGGCGCAAGCAGGCGTACAAGCAGCCATCCTCAACGTCCGCATCAACCTTGGCTCCATCAAAGACACTACCTACACCCAACACATCTCAACCGAAATTCAAACCCTACTGCAGACAGCGATGGAAAAAACATCAGACATCCTCGGGATCGTCGAACAATCCCTCTAACACCCACCGTCTCATGAGGGAGAACAACCATGCCGCTCACCCCTCACAAGCTCTACACTCACCTCCTCGCAGAATTTTCTCCTCAACACTGGTGGCCTGTTGATCACCAGTACCACCAGCAGCACCACAGCGACCCTCGTGTAGAAATCATCATCGGCGCACTGCTCACCCAGAACACGGCATGGACGAATGTGGAAAAAGCACTCGACAATTTAAAAAAACACCACGCACTCACCATAAATGCACTGCTGAACACAAATGAAACCACCCTGAAAAACCTGATACAACCCTCAGGGTTCTTCAACCAAAAAGCAGTCCGCCTCCGCGCCCTCATCACGTACCTTCATGACCACTACCATGATGACCTCACCAGGTTTTTTTCCAGAGACACCGACACGATACGACACGAGTTACTCTCCCTCAACGGCATTGGACCGGAAACCGCTGACTCCATCCTCCTGTACGCAGGAGACCACCCTGTGTTTGTCGTCGACGCCTACACCAAACGCATCGCAAAACGACTCCCCCTCAACACCAACGGAACCACATACGAACAGATCCAAGTCTACTTCCAGTCCCACCTCAAAAAGACAGTCCCTTCATCAGACCTTGTGGCCGTCTACAAAGAACTCCATGCACTCCTCGTCGTCCTAGCAAAACACCACTGTCAAAAGAAACCACACTGCACTGACTGCCCGCTCACCAGACTATGTCAGAAGCTTCTCTAGCTTGTCCCGCAGCACCTCCGCAGGGATATCAGGTAAAGAAATAAGTTGCGTTGTTCCCACCTGCCCTTTCCCGGATCGCTTCATACTGATGAACCCGGCCTCCTCAATCTTCTTGAGATAGTTCCACATCATGGTGTGCGCCCGGGGCTCCTCACTGTACTCCTCACAAGTGACCATGTACGTCTGCTCCACCTCACCAGTACTTGCGTACGCAGAACCATCCTTCTGCAGACGCTTCGCAATAGACAGTAGCAGCAGCAGCTCCTGCTTGCCTAACGCCTGCAGCTTTGTCTCGGTCACCACAGAAAACGTCTCTGCTTTCGCTGCACGCACATGCTCAGGCACCACCTGCTTCACGTGTTTCTCATCCGCGTACAACCCTGCTTTCCAGAGCAGCTCAATGGCAAACCGTGCGTCACCAGACTCACCGGCAATATCTGCAATCAACTCGATACTCTCACCAAGCACCGTGTTCCCATGAAACGCGAGACTGACCCGCTGCCGAACAATATCTACCAACTCGTCACGAGAATATTTCTCTAGAACAATAGCGGTACTGCGTTTAAACGTACTCAACGACGCAGCATCAAAGTGTGCAAACACGTCCTTCTGGGAAATCATAATCACCGACACAGGAGTACGGCCGGTTTGAACGTCATCATTAAAACGAGTCAAATCATACAGGAGGTTTGTGCCGCTTTTTTTCACGAGCGCATCCACCTCATCTAAGACCAGTAACAGGTGCGCCTCTTTTCGCGCTAGCTGCGTTCGAAGCACCTGTTGCATCTCCTGCACGGAGAACCCCCGGTCAGGGAACCGTGGGTCAAAATGGGTCAGCACACCAAGCAGCACCATCGCATCCGTCGACCGCTTCCGACAGTTGATGTGCACGTACTCAATGATGGTGCCCTGCTTCCGAGCGATGTGCACCAGGGAGTGGCAGAAATGCTTCGTCATCGCGGTTTTCCCAGTTCCCACTGGCCCACGGATGAACGCGTTTTGCGCGGTATGACTGAGCACGGGTTTAAACATCAACGCAAGGCGCTTGAGCTGCTCTGTCCGATGCGGCAGCTCGCTGGGAACAAAGTCGAAATCCAGCGCATGCAAATCCTTAACGACTGAGGAGGAGAAGAGCTCATCCTCGATGATAGAGCCCATAGCACAGGGTAATACCTCATCCTAATAAAACCTTATCTTCTCCAGTAGGGTAAAGATTATACGCCCCTAGGGCATGTTCCCTGCCACACGGGGCACAGCATGATTGATCAACGCACCCTCGACTTCCTGAAAACCACCTTTCAAGCCTACTACCAGTCCCTGTCCTTGGAGCCCCCAGACCGTTTTGGACGCCGCGAGTACGCCTTTCTCTTCTTCGGAGGAAGAGGCATGGTCCGCCATCTCGCCTTCGAGAAACGAGAATTCCTAGGCAACTTCCTTGCTGAGCGAGCCCCTCAACACGCCTACTACTCCTCAGCATACTACCAGCACCCTGATGCACCGACCATGACGGAAAAAAACTGGATGGGTGCTGAACTCATCTTTGATTTAGATTCTGATCATCTCCCAAACGCTGACAAAATGGGGTACGTCGAGTCACTTGCAGCCGTAAAAAAGGAATTTCAAAAACTCGTCAACGAGTTCCTCCTCACAGAGTTTGGCTTCAAAGAGAAACACCTGGAGCTGTACTTCAGTGGTGGACGCGGGTACCACTGTCACGTGAAAGACCCAGCGGTCTTTGACTTAGATAGCAACGAACGACGAGAGATCGTCGACTACATCACAGGAAGAGACCTGCAGGATACACTCATTTTCCATGAACAAGTCACAGGTCGGAAAAGCTACGCAGGCCATACCTTCGCTGCTGGGAAAAGCCTCAAGATGCCGACACCAGAGCAAGCAGGGTGGAAAGGCCGCATCAGCAGGGGAATCATCGAGCTGGTCGATGAAATCAAAAAAAGCGATGATCCCAAGAAAAAACTACAAGACTACGGCGTCAGTGCACGTGATGCAGACCGCCTGGTACAGGAGTTATCCGATGAGCGCGTCAAGCGCATCAAAGACGGGCTGCTGGACCAAACAAAGACGATACGGAAATTCTTCTTGAACAGCGCACTGCGGAAGACCGCAGTTGCGCTGACGGCAGGGGAGACCGATGAACCAGTCACCTGCGATGTGAAACGACTCATCCGCCTCCCCTGGTCATTACACGGGAAGACAGGGTTGCAGGTGAAAAAAATTCCTCTGGATGAACTGTCTGATTTCGATCCACTGAAGGATGCCGTGGTGCTACCTGAGACACCAGTCCCTGTGTCAGTCCACGAACCTCTGACAATACGAATGAAGGATGAGACATTCACACTTACCAAAGGAGACCAGGAGGTACCGACCTACCTCGCGGTCTTTCTGCTAGGACGGAAAAACGCAACACTGCTCAGCTAGCATCTCTTGGTTAGACGAAACGAATAGTCTCCAGGTTCAGAGGCGCAGCAGTGTTCATGTTGAGCCGCTTATGAATCGTGGAGGACAAATCCAGGCATTTGGATTCCTCCCCATGGCCAAAGACGACGCGCTCAGGACGCGGCGACATGTTGTTGATGTAGCCTACCAGCTGTCGGCGGTCACTGTGACCGGAGAACCCATCGCAGGTCTCCACGTTCATCTCCATGGCTAGGTTCACGATGGTGCCGCCGATGTTCATCGGGATCTCCTTAGCCCCACGTTGAATCCGTCGTCCAATGGTGCCTTCTGCTTGGTACCCGACGAAGACGAGGGTGTTCTTGCTGTCCCCAGCCCAGTGCTTGAAGTACTCCATGACCGGGCCACCGTTCATCATCCCGCTCGTCGCCAGCACGACACAGGGGTCTTTGTCCCCTAGTATTTTCTCCCGCATCTCCCCGCTGTCTACTCGTTTAAAAATCTCAGACAGCAGCGGGTTGTCCCCCTGCTGGAAGATCTGCGTGCGCAGCTTGTTGTTCAAGTACTCCGGGTACGCAGTGTGAATCGCTGTTGCCTCCCAGATCATCCCATCTAGGTAGACAGGAACCTCAGGGATCTCCTTTGATTTCACCAGGTTCTCCAACACAATCATGACTTCCTGACTTCGTCCGACCGCGAACACAGGGACAAGGACTTTTCCTTTCTTCTTCATCGACGTGCGGATGATGTCCTTCAGACGATCGGTTGCCTCCTTTCGACTCGGCTGGAAATCATCACGACCACCATACGTAGATTCAATGATTAAGGTCTCACACCGTGGGAAATGATTCACCGCAGGGTTGAACAACCAGGTGCGCTCAAACTTGATGTCACCAGAGAACGCGATGTTGTACAACCCATCGCCGATGTGGAAATGACAAATCGAGGACCCCAGGATGTGACCAGCGTTGTGAAAGGTCAGACGGATGTCAGGGGTGATATCCGTGGTGTCCCCATACCCCATCACAATGCTATGCTTTATGACGCTCCGGATATGCTCAGAGGAGTACGGCACCTTCTTCGCATCCGCTGCTGCTACCTTGATGTAATCCATCTGCAGCAGGGTCATCAGATCACGGGTGGGTGGTGTGCAGTAGATCGGACCATCAAACCCGTACTTAAACAGGATGGGGAGTAGTCCGCAGTGGTCCAGATGCGCATGGGTGATGACCACTGCATCGATTTTCTCTAACGGCAGCACCTCAGGGAGATGAATGTACGGAGAGCCGTTATTCTCCGCTGAGACATCAATACCAACATCAACAAGCACTTTGCTGTCCTGCGTGTGCAACATGGCACAGGAACGGCCCACCTCACGGAACCCACCGAGTGCAACCACACGGACGTACTTTTCCCCCGTGGAGGCTCCCCGGTGAATCTTCCGACCTATCTTCCGGAGTATCTCCTTGCGCTCGTCACTCATGGAGCGCAAGTACCCACGGATCTCCTGGACGGTTTTCGACTGAATCGGAGGGGCACGCACAATACTAGGAGCCCAGTTAATCTTCCTTCGAATCTCATTGAGCAGCTGGCCTTCTTTCCCTATCGCAGCCCCTGGTTTTAAGGCCTCAATGGTCACCTCACCGACGTCAGGCTGAAAGTAGATGTTGGTGATCTCCGCATCCTTAGGAATGATCTGGCGTATCTTCTTTTCCGCAATCTCTACATCAGTCAACACAGAAGGATCGGGTCGTACCACGATCCGCTTCTGTAAGGTTTTCGCAAGATTCTTGACTAAATCCTTGTTGTTGGCAAACCGATCAGGCGTCTTTGTGTAAATCACAAGCAGGGCGCCTTCAAATTCTACCTCAGAGACATCGATACTCGCAGGTATAGTGCTGCGAATACGTCCTCTGATTTCACTTAAAACATCATCGACGGTCATGTTCTCTTTCCCTTTTAAACGCTTGTAAAACGAACTATTATCCTTGTATCCCTCATCTGATTCCTAGGAGAAGTCCCTTTAAGTTGCTTTTCCTAATTTCTGTAACCGCTTCTTGATTTCATCCTCAGGAATCATCTTGAATTCCTTCTCGGTGATCACCGCGACATCAACCCCGTTGCCTGAGGCGGAATCACGGCCCATGGCAGCGGTAATCGCTCGTATGGCGAGATCAATACCATCATTGATGGGCATATCATCTCGGTATGAATCTTCCAAAAGACCAAACACGTACGGCGACCCTGAGCCACCGGCCGTGTACTTATCTGGAATCGAACCACCTGCTGCATCAAGGGAGTACACATGGCCTCCCTCAGAGTCCCAGCCGCCAAGAATCAGCTGGACGTAGTAGGGGTAGAACTTCCGAGAATTCAAAATGTTCGACATCAGCGTTGCAGCACTCTGCACTGACATTTTCACATCCCGCTTCAAGCTGTACAGCTTTGTCTCAGCGCTCAGGTACCGAGCGAGCACCTGAAGATCACCAACAAGACCCGCGGTCGCCAGTGCGAGATGGTTATCAATCTTGTAGAGTTTCTTTGTTGCTTTATGGGCAATGAGCGTCCCCATGGTCGCTCGATGCTCCGTGGCTATGACAACGCCTTCTTTACATACCATACCTAGAATAGTGGTACCAGTTTTCGTTAGCTCTTCGGTCATAACAGATTACTCTCCAGTAAACATTAGAAAAACACTGGATAACGAATCTCACATGTTTTATATATACTTTTTGCCAGGGGTCCTTTTGGTGGTTTGACTCGTTGTTTAGATGATGGCTAACTGCTTCCCTAGTTTCTCAAAGGCGTGCAAAGCGAAATCAAGGTCCTGCTTGGATAACCCCGCATTCATCATAGTACGAATCCGTGCTCTGTCACGAGCAACCATGGGAAACACAATAGGTAACGCAAACACCCCTTCAGTGAACAACCGGTTGCTGAGCTCCTTTGCTTTCCCTGAGTCTCCCACGATAACAGGAGTGATCGGTGTTTCACTCTCACCAGTATCAAACCCTAGGGTGTTCAACTCCTTCTTGAAGTACTTCGTGTTCTCCCAGAGTCGCTTCACATGCTGCGGCTCCGTCTCCAGCACATCGATAGCTGCGAGTTGCGCACCAGCCACCGCTGGTGGGTGCGAGCCACTCAGCAGCCACGTCCGTGATTTGTTGTACGCAAAGTTCACGAGGTCCTGACTGCCGGCGATGAGACCACCGACGACACCGAAGGCTTTACTGAACGTCCCCATCTCCACATCAATTTTACCTTCAATGTGGAAGTGCGCCCCGATGCCGCGACCATCCGGTCCAATGACTCCTTCACCGTGCGCGTCATCGACGTAGGTCATCGCCCCGTACTCATTGGCTACTTTCACGATTTTATCCATGGGGGCGATATCCCCGTCCATGCTGAACACACCATCAGTGATGATGAGGATACGACGGTACTTCCTATCCGCATCCTTGAGTACTTTCTCAAGGTCAGCCACATCACGGTGCTTGTAGATGGCTCGATCCGCTTTCGTCAATCGCACGCCATCGATGATGCTGCCATGGTTCAACTCGTCGCTAATCACAATATCCCCTTCACCAACCAGCTGAGGAATTAATCCAGAGTTTGCGGCAAACCCGGTTTGGTAGATGAGCGCCGATTCTGTTCGTTTGAAGCGTGCGAGTCGCTTCTCGACTTCCGTGTGAAGTTTCATGGTGCCAGCGATTGCTCGCACGGAGCCTGATCCAGCACCGAATTTCTGTGCTGCCTCAACTGCCCCTTTAATCAACCGAGGATGGTTGCTGAGGTTCAGATAGTTGTTGGAACACATCATGATAATTTCTTTACCATTCACAATAGCATGCGGTGTGGACCCACTCTCAAGAATCTTAATGTTCCACTCAAAATGATTCTTCACCAGCTCATCATATTCATCTTTTAAAAATTTTGTTGCGTTGCGCTTTGTGACCTGTGTCATAGAAATGCCTCCGAGTCTACTCTGTCTTCAAGGGGGTCAGTGAATATGATTAGTGTATTAAAAGCTGTTGGTTTGAATCTTCACCACCCTGCTGAGCCGATAGCCAATGACGACCATGAAATACCCCTGGGTGGCGAACTGATGATCAAGCTGGGGATCACCGGTGTCCACACGGAGCATCGGGGTGTGCTGGATCTTCGACGGGGTCGCAACAATGATGATGTTCTCAAGACCGATTTTTGTAATCACCGCAGGGCTGAGTTGCAGGTTTCCGCGTCCGAGGATGAACCCTTGGGCACCAATGGGACTCAGGAGGAGTTTTACCCGTGGATAACGCTTTACTAAGGAGAGGAGCTGCTGCTCATTGACATCCTGTGCGACGAGTTTTTTTTGGTAGACCGCATCAATACCCAGCAAGGTATGGTCCAGGTTAAGTTTCCGCGCAATGTAATCAAGGGTTCCTCCTGAGCCAAACAGGAACAACCAGTCAGGGTACCTCCCCAGTTCATCGTTGATATGCTCAGCGAGCTCATCTTTGACTTCGTCATCAGACACTGACTCAAAGCTTGCTTTCCCGACCTGGATGTAGGTCGGTTCAATGATGCCCTTGGCGATCCCATACAACCGCACCTTCCATTCCCCAGCACGGTACAGGTCTTCATCAACGTCCATGACCTCGACGTCACCGATCGTGAGACTGTTCCTGAGAAACTCAAAGAGGATTTTGGCAGTCGCAGCGGTCGTAATCCCAAACACACCCGAGTGCATCTTGACCCCGGCAGGGATCCCCAGCAGAGGGATGCTTGTACCAACTACAGAGACGATATCTCGTGTGGTTCCATCCCCACCGCAAAACACCAGCAAATCAAGGTGCTGCTGTACCAACACTGTACATGCATCCCTGGTATCCTGTGCTGTGGTTGTATCCTCTTGAGGAGAGTACACCACCTCTGTGTCTGTGATACCAACAGAATCCAGTGCCGCGGCGCCCATATCGCCTGCACAGGTCACCCACTGGACAGGCGGGGTATGCGCAGAAAGAGACAGGAACTCACGGAGCATGGCTGCTGCTCTCTGCGTCGCAATGGGAACAGCACCTAATGCTTTGGCTCTGTCAAGCACACCATCGGTTCCTTTTAAACCGACCCTGCCACCCATCCCCGCAATAGGGTTAATGAGAAAACCTATCCGTGTCACCATAGCTCCACAACAGCGTGTCTTTTCAGTGGATTTCTTATCAAACAATCCTTTAAAAATCAATTGGTTCATCATGGAGTATTGTTTTCACAAAGTGAGATTTTACCACGATGCTTATTTAAAGGAAGTGCCACCATAGCATTACGTGTGGTGAGGAAGGACTGTGTTCGGTGTACGCAGATCTTCCCGATCAGTAGTCCTCTCTTCCGGTGACAGCCAGTATGATACGGTTGCATCGCGCCTCCGCGGTGCGGCGCTCTTTCCCCTCTGTCCCCCCCTTCCTTACCTGTTTTCTACGAAGAAAGTGTCCATGACTATCGTTTCATCCTTGCGTACACCACATCAAGATCGATGGTGCCTCTGTCGTACGCCTCAAGAAATGTCTGGGTGTCGATGCTGTAGAGCTGGGCATCACACATGAGGTGGTACTCCTGACAGGCGGCACTCGTGACCTCATGCATCACTTCTCTTGAGATCGCAGACGTGAAATGATAGTCCTCAGACAGGAACAAATCGACCCCGTTCTTCAGGGTTGACACCAGGATGGAACAATCGTTGACCACATGGTCCGCAGGCACACCATGCTCCCCCATAGAACGCTGACACGCCTGACCTAATGCATCAGAAACAAGCCTGTTTTTAAAATCCACCACGGTCGCACGGGTGTGAATCCAACGTTTCGTTGCTCTTGAAAAGGTGTCCTTAGAAATCCTCCCCCAGACCTTGAGCTGCTCAAGTTCAGAAGCAACCGTCGCAGTCAGGAAGCAGGGGATTCTATCGCGCGCTAAGATGCGTATCACCTGGTCCACCAGGGGGTTTTCCTTGAGGAGGAAGGACGTATCAAAGGAGACACTTCGAATCTGCAGACCATTTGCCATAGTGTTACCCACGTTTTTTCATAAGCTTAGAAGTTGGAAAGCGGACCTATGGGG
>JAFGML010000055.1 GCA_016927555.1 Thermoplasmatota archaeon | reverse complement strand
TTTGCTAATGAATTGACAGGTCATTATTTCGTGTACGATGAGATGGGGCGCGCCCATGGTCGAGAACGCTGGGGCCCTGTCCAAGGACTTGAATTCTACATCGATGATGTGCTGATCAATGAGACGAACCCTACGGAAACCACGACGGAGTATCTCTGGAATGTCGAAGGTCAAAGCCTCGGGGAACACATCTTTCAGGCTGCAGCGATTGATGAGAACGGCTGCCGTCACTATTCCTGGGAAGTCCCCATCACGGTCACCCAAACCCGTCCGCGACTCAGGATTGAGCATGATATCGACCGGGTGGGTACCTACTTCCACCTCTACGTCTACCTCCGAAGCAACGGGCAGGAGGACGCCTACCTGGACGTTCTAACAGTGAACCTCACAGGGTACCAACCGGTGTGGAAAACCACTGCTGACTATACCCTGCAGTCGTACTACGACCCTGTGGTGAGGAAATGTCGCACGCAGATTACCTTTTCTCCTGGGTTCACCCTAGCTCCCTTTGATGTCTACACCGTGGATTTCCTCGCCGTACCCATCATGCACGATGGACTGGACTTCAACAACATTGATATCATGATTGACTATCACAGTGTTGATAATGACACGTTCTCTGAGGCGTACTCAGAGCTGGAGAGCTGGGAGTACCTCCGTGGTGAGGCGCATGAGGCGTTCGACGAATCCGACTACCTCATCGTTGCCAACCCCACCAACCTGCTTGCCATCTTCAACACGGATGACGTGAACCTGCTGCTCTCTAAGGCAGCGGAGCTGGCGACCTTAAAAGACGGTGTGCTGGGGTACTACACCGGGTACGCCTCGCTGCAGACCCAGTACGACAGCACTGACTACATTGCCGCAGGCAACGTCCGGGATGACTACCACGATGAAGTCATTGTTGCTGATGAAGAAGAGGACCGCATCCGGGTGTACGATGTGCGTCAACGGGAAAATAGTCTACGACATACCGATCTTCCCTCAGGCTCAAAGGTCGCAGTGGGGAACACGCTGACCTCTGACTGGCACTCTGGGGTGGTTCATGGCTGGGAGGAAATCATGGTTGCAGAGCCAACAGGCCCCAACGCCTCCCGGGTCACCCTCTACCAGTTGAACGCCAGTGAGCCCTGGTGGTTTGTCAACATCGGTGATTTCAATACGCACTTTAGTACAGGGGATGGGTTTGCTGTTGGTGATGTCTTAGGGTATGGGTACGACCAGATTCTGGTTGCCAACTGCGATAGCGGTGATGTAGAAATCCATGATCCGCTCACCCCCACACCACTCCAAACCATATCGACGGTGTTTGAAGAGGGAGATTTCTTCCTGGTAGGCGACATTGACATGTGGCCTAATATTGAGTTTCTCGTTGGACATGTCGCAGACCAACGGTTCTACAAATATGATCAGTACGGGTTTATCTGCTCTACGCCATCTCTCATACCATTTGTCTCCAGTGATTCCATGGCACTAGGTGATGTGACTGGAGATAGTACTGAGGAGATCATCATTGGTGATGCCTCATATGATGAAGTCGTCGTCTACGATTTCAGCAGTGTTGATCACCTTGACCTTGTCTCCCGTGGGTCCCTCAGCTCCCTTGATGAGGTGATTGCTGGAAACCTGCTGGCTGATGGAAAAGAGGAGATTATTGTTGCTCGTGGGCAGTACACAGACTACCGCTACAAAGGGGAGATGGAGCTCATTGAGTACTCTGGGTTGTACCGGTATGAGGACCGTCTCGCTCTTGATGATCTGCTGAACACGGGTGGAGGATGGGCGAACAAGATGAATAGCACCTGGACATCAGACGGATACTTGCTGCTCATTGGTGAGGATGAAAGCATCCCTGCGTTCTCCTGTGAGGAAGATGATAAACATATTCGCAGCACGGATCGGTACTATGCAAGCACAGGTGGGAGCAGCCGGCACCCGGAGCTGGGCACAGGCCGTATCATCGGCGACAACCCACTGCGGATGATTAAACCGATTCAGGTGAGCATTGATCTTGCGCGTGGGACGTCCACCCTTGATCTCACCAGAGCCCTGGTCGTCGCTGGGTACTCCTCGGGGTACTCTGGGGGCAGTGCCTCGATTGATTTTGTGGGGGAGCGCAACAGTGTTGCTGATAAACTCCGGGACATCGGGTTTAGCAACGTGGAAGAAGCGGTGGATTACGCCACGAGCCGGCCATCCGGTATGACGGAGGGAGAGCACATCCAGAGTCGTCGTGATTACTTCTTCGGTTTAGCTGATAATAGGGATTTGATTCATCTCCCGGGCCACGGTGGCTGGAGCAACTGGGACCTCATCCTTGGCTACAACGTGTCCGTGAATTTCTCCTCAGGTGCAGCACGACCCGTGGTAGTTGCCACCTCCTGTAACACTGGGCGGTACGCAGAGGGGATGTGTTTCGCGGAATGCTTCCTTGATAAGAACGCCTCGGCGTACATCGGTGCCACGGAAGTATCCTACTGTTGTATGAATACGGATCTCGCGAACCGGTTCTACAACCGCTTGCTCCCCGGGAAGTACCTTGGTCTGACGTTGAAAGAGACGCTCAGTTCCCATGTGAGCGGCGGCCCGTGGTACGAGCGGGACATCCGACGCTACAATGGTGCATTGTACCATCTCTACGGGGACCCGAAGCTCATCTTCACCGATGCTGATGCACACAGTGACACCTATGACGATAGTCCTGTTGTAGAGAAACGTGATGAAGAAGTACTGCAGCTGACGCTTCCGAACTGTGTGATTACCCAGGGGAATGCGACTGATTACGTCACCATCCCTGGTGGCGGACTGATTGTTGTTCCTGGCATGCCGCTGGTGCCCTCATATACCTTGGAAGTGGAGTACCCGGTTGGGCGACACATCCAGGATGTCCAGTGCGTAAACCAAGGTTCACTAACCATGTTTGACTCATTGCATCTGAGTACAGCAGTGATCGCAGAAGCAGGAAGCAACCCGACTGCGCGTACTCTACAAAATAATGCATCTGGACTGTGGCCTGATCGTGTCTACGACTGGGAGGTCATCTGGCAGCCGAATGGTAGCAGTCTGCTGTATCTCACCGTGTACCCCTTCTACTACAACAACTTGACCTTACAGGGGTCGTACTATCAGGACTACACGTTTCTGGTGAACATCACAGCACCAGTGGTGCGGATTACAGCCCTGCGCATCGAGAAAACCTGTTATTCCCCTGGTGAGAACGTCTCTGCTGATGTGTACCTTGAACTGCTTGATGGTGAACCGCAGGACGTCATCCTTGATGCACAGATTCTCTCAGAGAACACCGAGGAGGTCATCGATGGTTTAGCCCTCCGGTTGCTCCACGACCTCAGAGGGTTTGCCTCTGTGCACTGTGAATGGAACAGCACTGGGTTTGAATCTGGTAACTACCTCATGAGGATCGCAGTCTCAGACCATGAAGGCAGACTCATGGATACGGATCTTGTAATGTATACTTTGGGAATCACCGCTGGCGTGATTTCAAACTTCACCGCAACCCCGCAGTACTTTGATGTTGGAGACCAGATCACCATCAACACAACAGTGCTCAACACCGGCACCCAACCGCTGAATGGAACACTGAGTATTACCATTGTCAACACCACGACATCTTATTACCAAGAGATCCAGCAGGATATCGCTGAGGTGCTCCCCGATGAAGATATCACCCTGACAACCGCGTGGAATACGACCGGCATCGCTGAAGGGGAGTACCGCATCGCTGCCGTTTTCTTGTACGAGGGTGGCTACACGGACGTCCCAACCAGGGTGGTCAGCACAGGAGTACCAGTCAACCAAGCCCCGATCACCACGGGTGTGTCTCCCTCCCCGGGTGCCACAGGTGTCAGTCGACCGCCCTCGTCACTGAGTGTGACCGTAGATGACCCGGAGGATGACCCTATCGACCTTGCCATACGCTGGAGGAACCACACTGGTGGGTGGGTGACGCTCACCAGTGAAAGTGGGGTCGGCGATGGCACCTACGAGTACGTACCCTCTGGGAACAACTGGATCTGGGGCAACACCACGTACACCTGGAGCATCAATGTGACGGATGGTTACAGCTGGGTGAATCAGACGTACACATTCACGACCATGGGAAGTCGGTATGATGTCA
>JAFGML010000001.1 GCA_016927555.1 Thermoplasmatota archaeon | reverse complement strand
TTTTTTTTTTTTTTTTTTTTTTTAATCTATCCCAGGTTTCTTCTCCTGCGCTGATCGCTGTACGACCACAGTAATCCTTCTCTGTCGTGTCTCCTGAGTCTTGGCACCCTTCACCCACCCTATGTACGTATTGCGGTAACTGTTCGCAAACTGTTGAAAGTTCTCCCATGCACGTGGGTGAGCCAGGAGTGCTTGCTTTAAATCTGAGGGGAGTCGTTCCTTGACCTTGTTTGTATACGCTTTTTCCCAGACTCCCTGCTGTTGTGCTTCTTCTATCTTCTGAAGGCCTGCGGCTGTCATCTTCCCAGCAGCTATTAACGCTTCTGCTTTCTCTTTGTTGATTTTCGACCAGACGCTTCTTGGTTTTCGAGGAGTATACTTCAGCACGAATCGATCCGCATCGATTTTTTTTAATATGCTGTCAATCCACCCAAAGCAGAGGGCTTCTTCCACAGCATCGATGTGATTCAACCCCGGTTTCCCTGAGGATTTGTTGTAGTAAAGGAGCCGGACTCCTGTGCTGGTCTTATGGTGGTGCTCTAACCACGCACGCCAGTCTGCTCGATTAGAAAAAAACAGAGGCTCCTCCTCAGTCATGAGCGTCGCCTCTTCTGCGTATCTCTGTTCCATTTCTGGAGGAATTCCTCAGCATGCACTCGTACTGTCTTCCGCGGGCTTTTCGTCTGTTTCTTGACAAACCGAAGCACTGGTTCTTTGTTTGGTATGTTGTCAAAGAACATGTCTAAGGAGGTGAGCGTATGGTCGATGATCACCTGCTTGCATGCTCCCGTGAGATGCGGTGTTGTCTTGAGATGCTCTACACTCAGGAGTCGTTGTGTGATCTGCGGGATGAGGTGGGGTTTTGCTAGAGCTATCTTCCCAGAATGTCCAACGACGTTTGCAACGGTGACCATGTACTCATCATGTAACAAATGGTAGTAGGTATCAAAGATTACCTCGAACTTATTCTGGGTGTCCACCTTGGTGAGATTCGCGATGATTGCCATAGCCTGCCAGGTGAGAATCCTGTAGGTGCTCTCCAGGAGCTGCACGAAGAAATCCATGTGAGGGTACACTCGTTCCGGGTAGTCTTCACTGAGTTTCATCATGACTTTGCCGCAGCCGTAGCGGATTGCTGCTCTCTGCGACGTCATGCCGTTGACAACACTAGGAAGAAGACGGAAATCCTCTGTAACTTTCTTAAGCAACTGCTCAGTGGTCAGTGACTTATCCGCAAGTCGTTCGACCATCCTCGAATCCATAGGGGACCTCCCTTAGCAATCCCTTATTAGACCATGTTATAAGAATCTGTGTATCAAGAGTTAGTTTACGAAGAGAAACGAGTACCGACAATGCTCCGCAAGCTTTCGTTTCACGTTTTTCACGGGAAACCCCCACATGCCTTTCTCCTTTTTCTCCCGGCCCATGATCACCAGCATGGGTTTGATCCTGTTTGCTGCTCTGATAATCTCCTTTTCGAGCACCCCGATCACCAGTTCCGCTGAGATGCCTTTTCTCGTTATTTCGTCAATGAACCGTTGCCCGTGGTCCCGCAGCGCCTCTTTAGCTTGTCGTTCTAATCGTTTCCCGGTCTCATCGACGAGGATCGGGTCCTCAAGGTCAACAACGTAGAGAATGTGCAGCTTCTTCCCCAGGGCCGTGGCAAGCTGCTGGCTCATCGTTGGTACTTTTTGGTTCGGAGCAAGATTTGAGCACACCGCAAGCAACGTGTCATTCCGGATCCCTGATTCCACCCACACAGGAACCTCAAGTTCATCGAGGAGCCGGTAATCAATGTAGCACTCTTTCTCAAAGCCCATCACAATGAGGTCGTACTGCTGGTGGGCCAACTCCTGCTGAATCACCTCTCCAAAGGCACCCTCAACACATTTCGTCTGCAACTCAAGATTCCGTTTTTTAAAGAACGCCTTTGCATCCTGGAACACGATGCACTCTGCCTGCCGGAGGTACTCCTGACGTAGGTGATCCTGTGTCTCCTGCTGTTCAAAGAAAGACAGATGTGTGCCAGACAGCCGCTCAACCTCCTCAAGGGTTTTTCTCTCCGTGATGTACACCGCGGTAACCGTACTGTTGAATAGTGTAGCCAGCTCCGCACTGATTTGGAACACCGCGGGTGGGTAGAACTCCGATGAGATTGGTATTAGAATCGATTGGAACATTGCATTATACCTCGGTTCCCTCTCGTTGTTCTCATAGTCCCAGGACTCCTTTCCAATACACAATGGCAATCACAAAGATAATCGCAATGCAGACAATGTTGGACACCACCCCTGCTCGCAGGAGATCTCTCGTGGAGAAGTACCCTGAGGAGTACGTAATGGTGTTCCCCGGCGTGGAAATCACCAGCATGAACGCTAAGCCTCCCGACAAGGCGATGAGCATCGCGGCCATCAGTGGGCTGATGTCTGGTATCTCAGTGGCAACTCCTAGGCCAATCGGCAGCAGGATGGCGACCGCAGCAACGTTGGACATGAACTCTGTGAGCAGAATTGACAGTACGATGAGCAGCAAGATGATGAGGTACGTATGGTGACCAGCGACATCAAACAGGGAGTGTGCTATCCAGCTGCCCGCACCGGTTTTCTGCATCCCGATTCCGAGGGTGATGGCTCCGCCATACAGCAGAATCACGCCCCAGGGGACGCGTTTCTCCACGTCCTTCCAGGTGAGTGCCCCTGACACAAAAATCAGGATGCTGCCGATCAATGCCGCCACTGCCAGACCATAGTAGAGGTGGGAGGAGAAGAAGACCCACAGGATGATGGTAAAAATGACAATGCCAATGACGGTGACCTCGAGTCTCCCCAGTTTTCCTTCAGTGTGTACCTGATGGCTAATTTCCTGTTTCGCCTGCTCCATCTCGATAGGTTCTACAGGAAACGACAGCTGGAGAATTCCCCAGATGAGGGGGAACGAGATGAACACAACGGGCATGGAGTACAGCATCCAATCAAAAAAGCTCACGGTGATTGGGGGATTGAGGTTTGAGAGGATGGTGATGGTCAACGGGTTTCGCGCACCACCAATCAAGGTTCCCAGGCTGCCAATGGAGCAGCCGTACGCGACTGAGAGCATGCAGATTTTCCCGAAGTTACTTTTCCGGGGTGTGACCTTCAAAGCGATGAGAATGGAGGTGACGATAGGCAGAAAGAGTGCTGCGACCGCATGCTCCGGGACTAGGAACGAGAGAAACACACAGGACATCATGATGCCGAAGCTGAGCATCTTGGGTTTCCGGGAAAAGAACGTGAGCAATCGCAGTGCGATCCGTCGATGCAATCCGTATTTTTCAATGGCCCCTGCGATGATGAACGCGCCGATGAGGAAGAAAATGGCTTGGTTGCCAAACGAGGAGAACACCTCAGCAGCCTGCATGGTCCCCATCATCGGTTGCATGATGATGATGAGCAGACCAGTTGCTGCCAAAGGGATAGGCTCAGTGATCCACAGTATTGCCCCCATGATCATAATCCCAATCATGATTTGTCCGCTCTGCGATAACCCTGTAGGTGTCGGCAGGACATAGCAGATGATGACTACCAGCAGCGCGCATAGGCAGATGACGAGTCGACGCCACCACAGCATGCCGTCTCTTCTTCTCTGTTTTTGGGGTGTTTCACTCACAAAAAGCTCCTCAACAGTACAGTGTGATTATGGTGTGTTCCCTATTTATATTTTCTACACCAACCTGATGCCGACGACATAGGCGACGATGAGGACAATGGTTCCACGGAGTGCTCCTGCGATGATGTTGATGGCAACGAACTTTCCTTTGGTGAGCGCGGATGTCCCATCCATGCTTGGGTTGAGCAATGAGAACAGGTACAGTGTCAAGGAATCAATCATCAGTGGCGTACTCATGATGATGAGCAGGCCGATGTAGCCGTATTTTCTGACGAAGGTCTCACAGGCTGCCACGATTTTTTTCATCAGTGGGGTGCCCAGTTCCCATTTCTTGAGGGTTTTTCGAATGGTGGATCCTAAGAGAAAGACGATGAAGGCTCCTGCTCCTTTCCCGAGTGCTAAGATGGTAATGAGGACTGGTGCGGGAAGGACGGGGTTGAACAAGCCGATTTCAACCGGAATGGGGAGAAACACTGCGGCTGCGACCGCGTAGAGAAAGAACAGGAGCGTGTAGAGCAGCGGATCGCCGAAGGCGCCTATGAGGATATCGATGAAATCCATTGTGTGCCCTGAACGGACACGCTGGTAAAAAACGTTACTACAGTTTAAATAAAAAAAAAAGATAAAGATGGTTTACTAGTCCTTTCCTGTCGTTAAAACTTTTTGTTGAAAATGTAGAACAGTACTCCGAGAAGAATGAAGTGAGTAATGAAACCAATGGTGAGTGCAATGACATCTTGGGTGCCGCTCGTGACGAGTGTGTCAAGTGCCATAAAGGTCCAGAAATTCGGAATCACACCAAGGATGTACTTGAGGTCGTTGTTGATGTAAAAGGCAAACAAGGGGAGGAAGAAAATCCCGCCGAAGGTTTTGTACACAGCAAACGCTTGGACTTTGTTGTGGGCGAGGATATTGGCAAACAGACCGAGGATGGGTGTCAGCAGTGACAGCAGCACCGCGTGGGGGATGTAGTCAACAAGATTGATATCAACAAGACCAGTGAGAGCGGGAAAGATCATAGTGTAGAGGAAGGAGAAGATGGTTAAGAATGCCATACGGTAGATGAGGTAGACGTTTCGTGAGATCGGCATCACACGCAGCACGGTGAGCAGGTGTTCATCTCGCTCATCCATAATGAGAAACCCGATGACAAATCCAAACATAATGGGAATCATGATGATGATCAGCAGGAAGATGATTGGGTACATTGGTTCGAGGGGTGTGACGGTGTCTGAGATCCAGGGGATGACCAGTCGGGTGAAGATGATAATGATGAACGGTATCAAGAAGGCGCAGTACAGCAGCAGACGGTCTCTAATGATGTTGCGCATGTCGTTGATGAAGAGTTGTTTTACTTTCACCATAGTGTTTCAGCCTCCTACGACGATGTGCTTGTAGAACGCTTTTTTCGCAAGGTAATAACACGCGACAATCCAAGCACTGAGGTACACAATAGCGTAGAGGGTATCCGTGAGAGACAGGGAGTCAAAGATGCCTTGAAAGAGCAGGAAGGATGCTTCGGACGGCCAGAGGTAGAAGAGGACATTAGTGTAGATGCCAGAAATATCCAGCAGTGGGGGGAGGAACAGCAGCACAAAAGCCAGCATCATCAGCAGCAGGTACTCGTTGAGGCTGTTGCATCGGGCGACCAGAATGAAGCCGATTAAGATCAGAAGGATGGATGTCAGTACTATTCCTATGATGAGGTAGAAGTACTGGAAGTCGATGCCATGGACCAGCAGGATGAACAGGTGCGCGGAGAGGACAGACAGCACGGTTAAGGAGATGATCTTTGAGAGGAAGTAGGTGCGGGTCTGCATAGGGGTCACCGTGAGTGCCTGCAACGTATTTTCCGTTTTTTCAAACAGCACCAGCGCACCGACGAACATAATCCCGATGAGCGTGGAGTCAAAGAAGAGGAACATGGTCTTGTACTGCGTGGTGTTCATCGATTCAATAGCAACGACAGCCAGCCAGTAGACAATGACGCTGATGAGGGAGAGGTGGATAATCTTATAGCGGGCTTGGAGGATGACATCCCATTTTAAGAGTGTTTTCAGTTGGCTCATTTAAGGTGCCGTCCTGTGACTTTGATGAACACGTCATCAAGGGTTGCTTCCTGGGTGTGAATGGTCAGGACCTGTCCGTGGTTCAGCAGGCTGAGGAACGTGGGGTTGGCACCAAGGGTGGCCAGGGTGAACTCGTCTTTGCGCAGCTCCCCGTTGTTGAGGTACTCGACTCTGACGAGTTTCTTGCCGTGTTTGAGCTTAAGGTCTTTAGGGCTCTCAATGAGGACAAGCCCTCCATCGACCATGAAGCCGACGCGGTCGCAGAGCTCATCTGCATCGTTCATGTTGTGTGTCGTCAGAAAAATCGTGGTGCCTTCCTTCTTTTTCTGCAGGATGATGTTCTTGATTTGTCGGGCGCTGACAGGATCAAGTCCCGTGGTAGGCTCGTCTAAGAACAGCATCTGGGGGTTGTTCAGCAGTGCTCTGGCGAAGTTCAGTTTGGTCTTCATCCCCTTGGAGAAGGCTCCGACGCGGGTGTTGGCATCGTTCTGGAGGTCTACCATGGAAAGCAGCTTGAGGGGATCGACGGTTGTATTGCGGTAGAAGGAGGCGAACAGCTCGAGGTTTTCCAACGCGGTGAGCTTCTGGTAATGGTTCGGCAGCTCAAAGCAGACACCGATGTGTTCGTACAGGTCTGTTCTCCAGTTCTTGAGGTTTTTTCCTAGCAGCTCGATGTTCCCCTGGTACGACTTGAGCAGTCCGATGATGACCTTCTGGGTAGTGCTTTTTCCTGCACCATTGGGTCCAAGGAACCCAAAGATTTCTCCCTGGTGGATGGAGAAGGAGACGTTGTTGATGGCTTTTTTCTGGGATTTGGGGTAGGTGAAGTCTAAGTGTTGTATGGTGAGAGTAGCAGGACCGCTCGGTTGTGGTATCGTTGTGTGTTCTTCTGGGAAGCGAAATACTCCTTTGGTTTTACACTGGGGACAGATTAGTTGAATGGTTTGCCCGGGTTCTCCCTGGACGACCACGGTAGCTTTACAGTGTGGGCATGCGATGGTTTTGGTGTGCATCTCAGTCACATCCTCATCCGTGTGAATGGATTCTATTGGTACTATATAAGAGGAAACCGTTTAATTTTTTATTGCCATACATGTATGATAGTATATATACTATGGGGGCGATGTCCATTCCATGAGAAAGTTGATTGTGGAAATGAAGATCCATGACCATATCAAACAAATGATGCAGGGATTCCTCGTAAACGTTGAGGAACTCGAGCTCATCGAACTCATCAAAGTGGATTTCGCAGAAGAAACCAAGCTCGTCCTGTCTGCCATCACCATGCAAGAGGGATGTAGTATCGATGACCTCCGTACTAATGAATTTGTCGAGATGCTCTCGGTGTTAAAGCAGGAGGGCAACAAGTACATCTGCTTATCCAAGGCACGGTTCTTACGTAAATTTTCCCAGATGCATCACCTCGATTACGACCAGTTGACACAGGATTTTTCGTTTGATGTCGTCTGGAGCACCCCCACACGCTTCTCTCATGACACCATGGTCTGCAGCGTCATTGGAACCGAGGAGAACCTGAAACGTTTTCTCAAGGCCATAGGATTTGTCGGGGAGATCACCCAGGTGAGCTTTAAGACAGCCACCTACTCAGAGCATGCGCTGCTCTCCTGCCTGACTGAAAAGCAGAAGCACATCCTCATCGCGGCAAACAAGCATGGATACTACTCGTACCCCCGGAGGATATCCAGTGAGGAGTTGGCAAAAAAAGTCGGGCTCAGCAAACCCACCGTTGTACAACACCTCAGGAAAGCAGAGGTGCGATTGATAGAAAACATACTCGCCGGATATTAGCCCTCCTCTTTTTTTGATTTTCAATCGCCTAGAGAAAGACATCGACACTCATCAACTCTGTCGCTACCAGTTTTTTCCAACGAGGAGTATACTTTCATAGCCCCCTCAGACAAGTATTAATAGAGATATGCTCTATTCTCAAACGAGAGGCGGTCTTCTTGAAGAAAAAGGACGAAGGGCTCATTGCGTACTGCGGGCTGTACTGCGCAGGCTGCCATGGACACAATGGAACGATACCTGACCTTGCTCGGGACCTCAGAAAGGAGCTGCGGGCATCACACTACGACAAGTTCGCAGCGTTCATCTCCACGTATTCCTTTGGGAAGGATTTCAAGGCGTACCCTGACTGCTACACGGTGCTGGGTGCGATGGTGAAATTCCGTTGCAAGAAAGGCTGTCGGAACGGCGGAGGGTCACCGTTCTGCAAAATCAGGGTCTGCGCCCAGAAGAAAGGACTGAACGGCTGCTGGGAATGTGCTGAGTATGAAACCTGCACAAAGCTTCAATTTCTTGAAAACGTGCATGGCGATGCCCATACAAAAAACCTCACGACAATAAAGAAGAAAGGATCAGCCGCGTTCCTTCGTGGTACACCACTGTGGTATCACCCGATAAAAAAAGGGAAACAGTGATAGGATTATGAAAGCAACACCACCTGTACATACCCTCACTGCTGAGGCGCTCATCGCGCCCTGTGGGATGAACTGCGGCATCTGCATGGCCTACCTGCGGGAAAAAAACACATGCAAGAGCTGCAGAGCGACAGATGAAGGAAACCCAGTCACGCGGATTCACTGTCGCATAAAAACCTGCGAGCATCTGCCGAAAAAATCTGCAAGCTACTGCTTTGAGTGTGCCGAATTTCCCTGCCAGAAAATCAAACAGATTGACAAACGCTACCGTACGAAGTACCATATGAGTATGATTGAGAATCTCACCATGGTCCAGCAACAGGGGATGAAGGCGTTTCTCAAGCAACAGCAGCAGCAGTGGAAATGCCCAACCTGCGACCATTTGATTTCCTGTCATAACTTGTTGTGTGCACACTGTCAGGCTGACGTCTTCAAGGCAAGGAAACTGAAGGATTCAACGAAGGAGGTTTGAGACGTCATGGCGTATAAGAAAAAAACATGGATGGAGAAGCTGTCTGATAAACCAGGGTTGCCAAAGGTGCTCACCCTGAAAAAAACCTTTCCATGCTACAACGCGGTACACAAGATGGGGGCAGAGGCTGGCGATGATGTGGTGCTGGTCAACCCCAGCGAGGTTGTGGCGCTCATGAAGAAGGTTCCCAAAGGGAAGCTGATCACGATTGTGGAGATTTGTAAAACCATCGCGAAACAGCATAAGGTGCAAGCCTGCTGTTCGCTGACCACCGGGATTTTCATTATGACTGCGGCCAACGCCTCAGCAGAGCATGGCAGCAAGCTGTCGATACCGTACTGGCGGACGCTGAAGGCGGACGGGTCGCTGAACGAGAAGTACCCTGGTGGGGCTGCTGCCCAGAAAAAACTCTTGGAGCCGGAGGGGTTCACGGTCGAGAAGAAAGGAAAGAAATTTGTTGTACACCAGTACGAACGCTATGTGATGAAGGTGTGATGTATGGAAGAAGAAATTTGTTGTCCGAAGTTTAATCCCACGCCATGGGATAGGAAGCTGTTCGAGTGGAAGGAGAAAAAATTCATCAAAGATCGGGTTGGTACATTCATGTACATGCCACTAAATTTTGGTGGTGTGATGAAACGACTCGATGAGCAGGTGAGAAGCGCGCAGGCGACCATTCCTAGTAATCTGTGCTTGTCTGATCATACGTCGAAGTGGAACATGGATGTGTACTGTGCGGTGGATAAGGACATCCCTGGGGCAAACAACATCACCCTCTCTGGGAAGTTTCTATGTAAGGTCTATGAGGGGCCGTTCCAGGATACCGGGAAGTGGTCTGAGGATTTTAAAGCCTATGCTACAAACGAAGGTGTATCAATTAAAAAATGGTTCATGTGGTACACGACCTGCCCGAAATGCGCGAAGAAGTATGGGAAGAACTACGTGGTGATTATCGCTCAGGTCTCGTAGTTGCCCCTGCTGAGTCGGTCCTATGATGCCACGAGTTATCCTGCATAATTCCATCAGTCTTGATGGTTCTCTTACTGGTTTTGAGCCACACATGGAGCTGCACTATCGACTCGTAGGCAGCTACAAGCCAGATGCTCATTTGATTGGGTCCCATACGATTACCACTGGTATCGAGCTATACGAAGATGGTGTTCCTGAGGAACACGCCTCTGATTTTAAGAAATCAAAGCGATCTCGGAGTCTTCCCCTGTGGGTCATCATTGACACGAGAGGAGCACTACAAGGTGTTCTGCATACCTGCAGGCGATTTGAGCTATGTCGTGATGTTATTCTGCTGGTTTCGGAACGAACACCATCGGGGTACCTCCAGTATCTCTCAGAGCGGAACTACACCTATCACGTTGTTGGGCGGAATCACGTTGATCTGAAGCAAGCACTTCTCCTCCTTTCAGAAACCTATCAGATAAAAACCATTGTGACGGACACCGGAAGAATCCTTGGCAACCTTCTCATAGAACACGGATTCGTTGAAGAGATCAGTCTGCTTGTGCACCCCGTCATCGTGGGAGGCGCATCTTATCCCATATTTTCTGAGGTTAAGATTCTTCAGAGGTTACAACTCAAAAAATTCGAGCGTCTTGAAGAGCACTATCTCTGGTTGGTTTACCACGTACAAAAGGAATAAGGAAACGAGACAGTAAGGATTATAGTTTCCCTGCAAACTCCTTGAGTCGTCCTTCCCAATCGACGAGGAGAGGGTTGCCGGTTTTTTCATCTTTACTCGTAACTTGGAAATCCACACCAGCGATTTTCTCCATGTTTTTCTTGGAGAGGATTTTCTCCATTTTAGGAAGCCAGTTTTTCTTCATACCATGGGTGTTGATGATGCCATACTTCTTTCCATCCATCCCTTGAAGTTGTTTTAAAAACGTCCTCATGTTCTTCTGGATGTTAAATGCCTCTGTTGGTGCGGAAAACACGTACACGTCTGCTGAGGGCAGTGCTGTTGGATTTGCTTCATCTGTTGTGAAAACCTGCGTTTCACCTTTTCCTTTCAGCTGCTCTGCAAGTGCTCCTGCGATTCTTTTGTTGTTCCCATAGCGTGACCAGTACACAATGACATACTTCATGTTCATCACTACACAAGGTATTTGCTCTCCCTATAAAAAAGTAGCAGACCAACGTCCTTCTCTCGCGATTCCTCCAAGGAAACCTCTGAGTGCAACTCTACCCTTCAGCACTCTTGACTAGGGGATGAAGCGTCGTGCGATGGTGACGTTGGCTGGTCCAAACGGCTCTGGTGTAATAGAGTGATTCTGATAGTAGATTATGCCTGTGCTACCGTAGATATGGTACTGCCCATTCCGTGCGAGAAGACAAAGCATGTTCCGTTGGTACCAGGTTCCCTGATACAGGATGTACTCTTCTCCGGGTTCAAGGGTGATGCCCCAGTACAACGTAAAAAAATATCGAGGAAACAGGTTAATCAGTGTGCCGTCATCCTTAAGAATAAAAAATCGTCCACCCGGGTAGCCACCGATATCAAGTGCCACTGATTCGTTCTCTAAATTCTTAATCGTCACCGTCACGACGAAACATTGGAACAGAGAGGTGACCGTATCCCTATTGGTGGTAACAGTGTACGCGAGCTGCGGGTCATCCTGAACGGTATCCGTGCAGTCAGCAATTGTACCATAAGGACTGCAAAGCAGTAGGAGTACTGATGTACAAATTACAACCAGAGCATTCGTGGCACTCATCATTCTTTCCCTCTACGATGATTTAAAAGAGGGTGCCTATTTAAACCTTTAGTGGAAAAAAGAAAGAAGAGAGGGTGTGGGTGAGACTATGGTGGTTCTAAGGTGTGTACGTGGTTGATTTAAGTTCCAGATCAAATGATAAGTACACCTGACCAAATTCGTTGTGGATCAGGATTGATTGTTTGACTGTATTGCCGACGTCTTCACAGTAGCAACTGTCATAGTGATCGTTGCACCCTGGGTAATCGATCTCTGTTGCCACTGTATACACGTCATAGGTTCCCGCAGGCACCGTGACTGATTCTGCTGTACAGTTGTAGAGAATGTCACCAGAGTACCAGTAGTTAGAAAAATTTGAGAGTTCTATTACGCCCCAGAATAACCAGGTTCCACCATTCTCGGTAAAATTAATCGAGGGAATGGTACCTGTCTTTCCATCGAAGAGTGGGAAGGGTATAATGCTTGTAGTTGGAGTAAACACTGTGTGCTTTTCACCCAGGAGTTGGATGGGAATGGGCAGTGGTATGCTCCCCAGTGTTAACCAGCAGAGCCCTTTGACATAGTAGTAGCTATCTTCGATGCCGAAATCTGATTTTCGTATCTTCATCTGAAAAACTGCTTTGGAAAACCTCGAGGTTTTCAGTCCAATTTTATTGTATTGAATAATACCTAATGGTTTTCCCGTGCCTTCAAGCAGGTAGTAATCGCCAGAGGCGTTGACGACCGTATATTCAATATCTCCTGTTAAAGTGAAGACTAACGTGCCATTGAAGCCTGACTCATAGTAGTCTGCTTCGTACACCCAAGTATCGCCAAGTTCCCAGACAGGGACATCAGCATCCATCGTAACAGGTTGGTATTCCTTGTTTTGGGCGCCAATCGGTATTGCCACACCGGCAATCAGCAGCATTAGTGCTACTATTCCACATATATATTTTTTCATTTTTTTTCCTCCTTTCCTATTTTTTATACATCAATTTCTTTTGGTTTCCCCTGTTCCGTGACAATGAGGATTTTCTCTATTTGGTCGCGGGGAATGAAGCTGTGCTCCTCAAATTCCTCCTCTTTAGTACTGAATGATTTGAGCGCTCCGGTATAAATGCCTTTGTCAGTGACCATTATCGCATCGAACAGGTGTTTGACACCATTTTTTTGCACAATGGTCGCCTGCTCAAAGATCTTGTTCATTTTCTCCTTTCCTCTTAACACAGGTCTGTCTGACAGAAACACCATCACTTCAGTGTGAACAACCTGACGCCTTCCCCGCGTTTCAGCAATACGACGAAAATGGTAATCATATGAAGAAATAATTAACTTTATTATGAAAAAGTTTGACAAAAAAGAATATAAACACCTAAATGTTGTTTTTATGTGAAAAAATGGATAGTATTGATGTCAAGGATAAAAAAATCCTCTTCTACCTCCTCCAAAACTCCAGACAATCACTTCAATCCCTTGGAAAAAACGTTGGCATGTCCAAGGAACTGGTGTCCTATCGAATACGACGCTTATGCGAAAAGCACATCATTACGAATTTCAGCATCATCATCAATTTTCTCAGTCTAGGGTACTGTGTGATTAGCTCCTATTATAAATATATCAACATCGACCCTGCAATGAAGGAAGCGATTTGTGAGTTTTTTTTAAAAAGTAAGCACACCTTCTCTGTCAGTCTAATCGACGGTAGGTATGACCTACAAGTCGACTCTTTTTGTGGGGATTTACACGAATATCAATTCTACCTAGACGATATACGCTTGCAGTACCACCCACACTTAACCCTTGAACATTCTATGATACCAATAAAAAGTGAGTTATTACACTATGCCTTTCTAGTTAATGAACATATCAACAACATGAAACCCTTGCAGTGGCCGATGATTTGTCAACCTGTAGAAATCGACACCATTGATTTCCACATTTTAGCCACACTCTCACAAGACGCACGGACGCCAACAAAAACTATCGCTGACGCGTTACACATCACGCCAAGCACAGTGAGACAGAGAATACGACGACTCGTGCAGCAGAAGGTGATTCTCCGGTATACGATCAACGTCGATTGGTTAACGCTAGGCTATCGATGGTACCATCTCCTCCTCCACTTGAATGAGTACCGAAAGAAGCATCAAATCATCAGGCACATGAGGACACATCCACATTTAATCCGCATCTACGACTTGCTCATCCCTGATGTCGATATCCATCTCGCATTGCTCTTACGCGACATGAGGGAACTACGAGGCATCATTGAGGAGTTAACCACACAGTTCCCTCACGTCATCAATGACTATCGATTCTACAGCACCTTCCAAATCCTGAAGCATAACTGTATGGTCCCTAAAATCTTGAAGATGAAAACCCCTCTCATCTCTAGTAGCGAGTGGTAAAGATTTTTTTTTAAAAAAGTTTTTTTTCTCAAGAATCACCGCATGTTATTCTCTATAGGATTCACAACTTCTAAATAGTGTCTGGTATCCGTAGGACAGCATTGCTCATAGTAAACAAAAAACACGCTGTTGCTACGTTCCTTCAGTTAACTCTTCTACCTCTTTTTTCCCTTCTTCTAACGCCTCAGTTTGTTCTTCATCAAACTGCAACAGTAACGTCTGAAATTCTCCCACATGTTCCTTTTCTTCGTGGGCAACATCGAGGAGCACTGTTTTTATGTGTGTATGGTGAGCCAGTGCTGCCATTTCCTCATAGAGATTGATGGCATCCAGTTCAGCGATGATGGCTGCTCGAAGTATCTCTCTGTCGATGTCTTCTGGTTTAATTTTCTGCAGCTCGATAGGAATTTTTGACAACATACTTCATGCCTCTTGTTGTTGAGTACAGAACATATCATTAAAATAGTTTATGGAGGATTATTACTGTTGAAATTCATGTATTAATGAGAAACATACTCCATGTTTAAAAAATAGAAATTGATATAAACAAAAAAACAGATAAAGCAAACAAAGAAGTTGTAGGTGGAGGTAGAAAAAAAATGATAGAATGGTTAAACATTATAGCTGGGTTGATACTGTGCGTGAGCTTTTTAGACGCAGTACCAACCTTGCAAAAATTTGCTAAATGGTTAGGCAGCTTTGATACCATCATCGGTATCATTATAATCATCTACGTGCTATGGGTTGGAGCTTGGGATAGCCTCCAAGGTATTTTTGCTATCATTGCTGGGTTCATCATGATTGTAGGAATCTTACCTGCCATCCCTGCGGTAGGAAAACATTTAGAAAAAGTGGCGAAATGGCTTGGTGGATTCCAAGGAATCATTGGGATCATCGTCCTCATCTTAGGAGTATTAGGCGTACTCAACATACTCGTCTAACACGCTATCCAATATTTTTTTTTTTCAACATAATTCTGTCTTTGACTGAAGACGACAATAAAAAATTCATATAATCATGAATTTTTCTCTTCTCCAGCCTAAAGCATGAGATATCATCAGATTTCACGGGAAAACTACTGGAGGAAAGTTATTAAAATATATTTTCATTAAGAGACGATGGAGAGATCATATGAAAGTGAAAATAATGGCTGTATCAGCCGCTGTCGTGTTCGCCCTTATCCTCAGCGGATGTGTACAAGATGAAGGAGAAGCAGCAGTCGACACGAGTCTTGCGACCATACAAGTCACTGACAAGGTCACCGAAGACTTCCGTCATGTGAATGTGACGTTCTCAGAGATTAAACTGTTTTATCAAGATGAGAATGACTCTTCTGTCATTATTTCCTCTGAGCCAAAAACCGTCGACCTTGTCTCGTTGAACCTCAGTCATCTCAATGAAACCCTTGGTGTCGCAGAAATTCAAGTTGGTAACTATTCAAAGCTGTGGATTCATGTTATTAATGCCACGGGTGTGTTGAATGATACTGGAGAGTCGGTCACCATTGATGTCCCCTCCGGGTGGCTCAAAATCCAGCAATTACACCTCTTTAATATCGAGAAAGGAAATACCACTATTACTATTGATATAGATCTTGAGGCGTCTCTTCATTCCTACGCCCATGGTACAAAGTACAAGTTTGTTCCTGTCATAAGCAGCCTTGAGCACTACCATGAGAATCAGCTGCAGTTCCGTGAGCACGAGCGGCATCGAGTGAAAAATCTGACAGAAAACCGGGAACCAGAGATTGATGTCATTGTCAATGGCAGCGTGCTTCCCACCAGCAGGAATGTGTATGTCACAGAGAACGAGACCATCGAGTTTGATGCCTCGGCCACGTTTGATCCAGATGGTGACAACCTCACGTTTACATGGGATTTTGACGATGGCAGCACTGCGACAGGGTTCACAGTGAACCACAGTTTTGTGTTTGCTCACCCACCATATAACGTCGTACTCACTGTAAGTGACGGGAACGAAGAAGTCACCGAGACGATTAAAGTGCATGTGAACGAAGCATAAAGCAGAGAAAAGACAAGAGGATAGATATTCGCTAGGTTCCATCACATAGAATGAACGTATCATACTACAACGATTAGTGGATGAGACAAGTACTCTAGAGAACTTTCCAAAGAAATATTTATATACTACACACGTCAATAGAAAATACGCAATAACCGTAGGAAGAAATTAGCGCGAGGTTTTAAACCATGAAGAAAAAAGCAATTTTGGTGCCATTTGTTACGATGAGTGTAGTGGTGCTAGTAGCATGTAGCGGCTGTCTTCAGAGTGGGACTGGAACATTAGTCTTAAAAATCACTGATGCTCCCTCAGATCTTAACATCACCCATGCGAATGTCACAATCTCTCAGGTGCAGGTGCACATGAGTGCCGGAGCTGGAAATAATACAACGGCTGGCTGGTACACCGTGGTCAATGAGTCACAGACATTCGATCTCATCGCAATTCAAGATGTGTTCGAATTCTTCGGTAGTGCCAACCTGAGCGCGGGGATGTACACACAGATACGACTGACCATTGATGAGTGCATCATCACGGTGAATGGGACTGAGTATGCCTGCACAGTTCCCTCAGGTGCTATCAAGCTCATCAGGCCATTTGTCTTGAAAGCAAACCAGAACACAACCTTAATTTTAGATTTCGATGCCCAGGAATCGATTCTTGAAAAAGGGAACGGTCAGTACTCATTTAAACCAGTTATTAGGGTGCTACAAGAGTAACCTTTTTTTCCCCTTCTTTTTTTTATTTAACAGGAAAATATACTTGATGAAATCACTAAAGCATTGGAAAAAATAAGAAAGGGTGCAGCTCACCCTCTTGTATTATGTGTTAGAAGAACTTCCACACGAGCAGTTCTGTCTCTGCTTTGTTCCCAATGACATCATAGGCGGCTATCCCAATTGTATGCTTAAAGAAGGCGCGCGTGCTCCACTCCCAGATGTACGGTTCCTCTGTGAAATTCGCAACAAGGTCGCCGTCGATATAGAATTCAACACGATCCATGTCGCTTTCCTCATCAGATGCGTTCACTTCAATCGTGATTCTACCGATGATGATCGTCATGTTTCTTGAGAGCTCTCGCCGTTGCGTATCAAAGAGATAGAGAGCGTGGTCCTTTGGTTTGACTACTTCGAGGATAGGCGGTGTCTCATCTGGGGCGTACGGTGGTCGTGCTGCAGCAGTCTCATCGACGTAGTAGGCATCAAACTCATGCAGGTTTTCTGGTGGATCCGAGTAGCCAATGTGCTGTTCTGAGTTGAAGACTGCGATGATGACCATGATGTTATTGCGGCCGATGTTGCCGTACCCGTGGTCGTTTCCATCCCAGACGGTCGAAAGATTCAAGGTTTCGAAGGCTGAGAGGTCAATGTCATCGTCATAGGCCCAGTCGAGGAATCCGAAATCGTATCGATTCCCTTGGGCATCCTTCCACCGTGACACGGGTTCGACGATGTATCCCCGCAAGTGTCCTGTATAGATGTCTGGGTCTTCATTGTGAAGAGAGACGTTCGCTCTGATCACCGCGGTTCCAAGCCACTCAAGTGTGACATTTAAGGTGATGTTCGGGACGCTCCGCTGCCCGCACAGCTCAATAGGAGTGCGATAAAACGTTTCGTTGGTTGTGCCGCCTAACACGACCTGGTACCCGCCGTCGTAGTAGCATGTGGGGAATCCATAGAGGTTCAAATCCCTGTCTAAACGCTTATGGGCATCTGCGTTCGTATCATCGACTAATGCCACGTAGTAGAACGGGTAATCGCCAGAGTCGTAGATGTTCTGCAACGCATGATGGGCATACACGCAAGGATTGCACCACGTGGCTGTGCCGTACTCACATAAGACCGTGTGGGTAAACTCGTCTGAAGCTGTTCCAGAGGGTTGTTGTGCTCGCTGCTGCTGGTGTGATCCTCCGATGAAAGAAAGAGGAGAGAGGATGACGATTGTAAGAAGAATCGCCATCATCAGAGATGTTGTTTGTCTCATGATCGCTCTTGGTGTCCCTTCGATCACTGTTGTAAGAAGATGACACGGAGGGTGATGTCCTCTGAACCACTGTTTCCTTGGCGGTCGTACCCTGTGACGGTGAGGGTGTGTTTCTTGAAGAACGAGAAGATATTCCACTCCCACGCATACGGGCCCAGTCCTGTTGTGTTGCTGAAGACAAGAACATCGTCAACGTAGAATTCTACGAGGACGAGTCCACACTCGTCAGTGACATTGGCCTGGATAGAGAGTTGTCCGATACTGATGATTCTCTGTGGCAGCGAGAGAATCTTGTTGTTCTTCCAGTAGACTCCAGGGGTGGGATGCACGATAGATATTTCTGGTGGTGTTGTATCGGTTCCCCATGGGCACATGAGCGGGTAGGTATCGACGTTGGTCCCACCGGTTATGTTATAGGGGGTATCACCGATACCATTGTTGTCAGCATCAACTCCTGTGTAGTCATCCCAGTAGTTACCTTCTCCTAAGGTGGCGTTCTCCCAGAAATTCGTGTTTTCATCGTAGGCGTTTTGTGCATTGTCTATGAAGTTGTTGTGATGAAGCGAGTTATTGTATGACGTCTTATAGATGTACACGCCAGAACCGCCATTACCTTCCAGTGTGCAGTACTGGAACGTATTACCGTTTGAATCCCAGTACACCCGGGCGCCACCGCCGCCGTTATCGATGAACGTGCAGTGCGTAAAGATGCTATCTGTTGATTTGTATAAGTACGCCCCACGTCCTGTATTCTCGTAGCTACTGCAGTTCTCAAAGAGTACGCTGGATTGGTAGAGGTAGAACCCATCACGCACATGTCCATGTGCCGTGCATTCGATGAAGTGGTTGTTGTTGGATGAGTACCAGACCGCCCAGCCCCATTGCAATCCGTTATAGCATTCACATCGTGTGAATATGTTGTTGGATGCCGTGGCGAAGTACCATTGCGCGGTCCTGGTGCTGTTGTACGCAACGCAATCGGTGAACTCGTTACCGGACGAGTACTCTAAGTACACCGCGAAATCATCGTCTGAAAATACGCAGTCCTCGAAGATATTATCATCAGCGTAGTATAAGTACAACCCCATTCCGTTGGTGCCATCAGAGTTGTGGTGGCTCTGACAATTGGAGAGCGTATTGTCTGTGGATTCAAACAGGAACATGCCGATGATGCTCCCATGGAACGCACTGTTAGAAATCGTGGAATCCGTGGTATCAACCAGCAGCAGTCCGTAGGCATCGACAGCATCAACGGTCATGTCGCTGCACGAGATCAGACCAACGAATCCAGCGGTGGAAGGAACTGTGATGCCACTCTGTCCGACGAGGTAGTAGATGGGTTTGCCATTAATGGTATTCGTCGTGTCAATGTCTTCAACAAAGTCCGAGGCGTATTCTCCGTTGACCAGGATGTTGAACACGTTATTGGTCAGAACGGTGTTCGTGAAGGTGTTGTCCGGTGCTGTAGTAAATAAGAGACCGTATTTGCTGCTGTCTACCGAGCAGTCTTCAAAGCTGTTGTCCGTGGATTCCCAGATGAAGATGCCGGCACCGTTACTGCAGTCGACGTTTGTGAAGCTGCAGTCTGTCGTGTCTGCTAGGACGATTCCGGACAGTGTCATATCCGAGACGGTGACATTGACGCAGGAGACCAGTCCAATAAAACCTGCAGGCTCACCTGTGATGGTTTGATCGTTTTGCTCGACATAGTAGTAGATGGGTTCCCCAGCTTCCGTGTTTGAGGTGTCCAGGTCTTGGTAGAACTCAGCAAGACTTTCTCCAGAGAATCCAAATGGTCCTTCTGCATTGTTGTACAGGACGTTATCATCCCAGGTGTTGTCTGGTGAGAGTCGAATCGCCACACCGTATTTATTGTTGTCGTAGATGTGACACCCGGTTATGGTGTTATTGCCACTGTAGTAATTGATGAACAGTCCGCCTGCCAAGGTCATGCCACCAGCGTTGTTGGTGATGGTTAAATTGGTGAATTCATTGTAGTGGGATTCAGAGATGGGGAGCCCCTGGTTCGCATTGTTGTCTAAGTAGGTGTCTTCAATGATGTTGTAGTCGAAGTAGTACGCTGATATTCCATACCCGCCGTTGTCGTACACGCGGCAGTTGCTAATGTGGTTATAGTTGGTGACTCGCCAGTACCAGCCGATAGCTGTGTTCGCATAGAAATCACAGTTGTCAACAGTGATGTAGTCGCATTCAAAGGAGTGTGCACCGTAGAACGCGTTGTGATGACACATGCTGTTTGTCACTGTTGCATGCGAGGAATGGTACACGATGAGTCCAATCTGATTGTAGGATGCTCCTGGGAGCGTCCAGGTTCCTGAGTTGTTGTGCATGATGCAGTTGTCAATCGTCGTATGCTCTGCGGTATGCAGGGCAATCCCATAGCTGTTCCCGTGTTGGAAGGTAAACCCTGAGATGTTCACAAAGTTAGCCGATTGTACCCACGCCACAGGTCCTTCGCGGTAGCCTCCATCGACAACCGTGGTATCCCGGTTTTCCCCGATGAGGTTGATTGTTTTGTTGATGAGCAGGTTCTCATCATAGGGTGATGAGTCGTCGTAGACGTAGACGGTGTCCCCTGGTGCTGCATCATCGATGGCATCTTGGATTGCTGTGTAGTTCCCAGGACCTGATCCTCCGACATAGAGGGTTGTACCAAATGGGACGGGTGGTTCTGTGTAAAGGATTTTATAGGTGACCGCATGATTTATTTCGTCTAGCGGGCCAGTATCTGGAACTCCATCCATATCATTGTCGAGGATAGAGTCGACTGTTTCCGGTTGAACGTCTGTTGCAGTCTCACTTTCACTTATGTGTTGGTTGGGTACCATTACTGTTTGTTCTGTCACCAGCCTTGTATGACTTCCGATGACGCCAGCCATAGAAGCACAGAGAAAAAGTGTTGCTATAGCCAGAGCTATCATTTTTATTTCTTTCATTTTTTTGCCTCCTCGCATTTTGCATGAGAGTTATACTATAAATATTTTTTTTTATTTTGATGTTAAATATTAAAAAAAACAGACGTGTGTTGATAATGTAGAGATGTTTCTACTGCAATTAAGAACAAAAAAAAATGTTTTATTTTTTTACCGCAGTCTTTGAGTGGGTATAACTATTTTGTATGAATGGAATGATTTTCTGAATGTCCGATGTCTCATTCACTGGAATTTGTGGCCATCCCTTCATGGTTCGTGTTGATGCTTGAAACGGCCTGATTTCAAATTCTTTCGATAATCTCTGTTTATCGTGTTCATCAGCTTTAGTGAGAACTACACCATCGGTCACCAGGAACGCAAAGAGTTTATCTTTGTGTTTGTAGCACGGACACCCGTACATTTTTTTTGTTGTCACATCAGGCCAGCGCAGGATTTCTTGTTCGAGTCGTTCTCTGACCGTTTTCATTTTTTCTTCATTGTAGTACTGCATAGGATTACACAATAGAACGTAGGTATAAAAATCATATCGCTATAACTGTACTGACCTGGTAGAAGCCATGTCAAGGAACACACAGTGAGAATTGAGAGGTATGCATCAGGTATTGTATTTTTCGAGGAGCGGGAACACGCGAAAGGTCGCTGACATGATTGCTGAGGAGCTCGGTGTTTCGGCTGAGGATATCAGTAAGGCTGCGGTGAACAAAGAATCAGGTGTCATCTTTCTTGGTTCTGGATGTTACGGTGGTAAACCAAGCCCAAAGATGCTGCGGTTCATCGAGGCCAACGACTTTGAAAATCGGCAAGTCGCTTTATTTGGAACCTCGGGGGGTGGACTAGGAAATGAGCTGCAGGAGATGGCGGATGCTCTGAACAAAAAAGACGCTCATGTGCAGGGGCGCTACGCGTGTAAAGGAAAAACTTTTGGTCTCTTCAACAGGGGTCATCCTACTCAGGAAGAACTTGCTGCAGCAAAGGACTTTGCACGTCAGGTGGTACAGAAGCGTTGATGCCCAGAGAGTAGCAGTTCCCGTTCCCTGCCATTGATTTGCCATGGTGTGTGTTTTTCGTCTGATTTACAAGAAGAAGAGACTTGTGGCCATGATGAACATCCCCAGGATGAGTCCAAGGATAGCACAGTGTCCATGGCCGTATTCATGGGCGGCTGGTAACAACTCATCTGCTGAGATGTACACCATGATTCCTGCCACGAATGCTAGCAGAAACGACAGCACCCATTCTGAGAGAAACGGCAGGAGGATGAGGAATCCAACGACTGCGCCGAGTAGCTCTGAGAACCCTGAGAGAAACGAGTACATAAACGCTTTCTTCTTGTCACCCGTCGCATAATAAATCGGCATAGAGACAGAGATGCCCTCTGGGATGTTATGGATGGCAATGGCAAAGGTAATCAGAACACCTAACTCAACATTGACGATAGCTGACCCAAACGTGGCGAGTCCCTCTGGGAAATTATGGATGGCGATGGCGACTGCTGTTAAGATGCCCAGTCGCATCAGTTTTTTGTCCACTTTTTTTTGCTTTTTCGTGATGTGTTTGTAGTGGTGTGGATTTTCGAGCTCAGGAATGAGTAAATCGATGATGCCGATCGTGATGATTCCAGCAAAAAAAGCGTAGACACCCCAGAGCCGCCCCACACCTTCAAACGCATCAGGCATCAACTCCAGGAACGAGACGTACAGCATGATGCCAGCAGAGAACCCAAGGCTGAAGCAGAGGTATCGTACCTTTGGTTTTCGGATAACATAGGCAATGGTACTCCCGATGCCTGTCGACAACCCGGCAATGGTAGTCAAGAGAAAGGCCAACGCGAGGTTTTCAGGAACCATTGTGACAAAATCCTCCAGAGAAATTAATATATCATCATGATTTATATAATTAACCTGCCATGAAGAGAACCAACGCTAGTGTTGCCTAAGTTCATATAATCGAATCATAATGCTTTTTTCGTCGTCCCCATCTGTTTCATATTTTTTTATTTCGGTTCCAGCTCCGGTGGTTCTTTTTGTCTTTCTTTGATGGTGTCATAGATGTGTTTTTTGAATTCTGGATATTTCTCCAGGAGTGCATCAAAATCTGTTTTTTCAAGAATGTAGAGATTACAGTACTCCTTGGCGACGACACTTCGCGTGCGTGCGACTTTTTTCACTAAGGCTATTTCCCCAAAATAATCTCCTTCTTTGAGTGTAGCAACACTTGTAGACTCATCGTCTGAGAGCACATCAACAGAACCATTACAAATGAAGTACATGCAGTTTCCTATATCCCCTCTTCTAAAAATAAAATCTCCTGGGAGGAACACTTGTAGTTTCAGCTGCGAAATAATATGGCTAATGAATGCTGTATCAGTGTTCTTAAAAAAGGGGACATGCTCTATGAGTTGTTTGTGCAGGTGTGTTGAAATCTCTGTTTTCAGAGACTGTGGAAGCGTGGTCAGGAGTTCATGTTCACAATGCATCAAACGGTTATCCCACAGGTATTGGTAGTAGTTATGCACTTTTTGTTTCACTCGCTTAGGAACTGATTTATACGATAAAAATGAGTTGATATCCTCCATCTGTTTTGAGAAACTCGCTTTTGCGACATCGATATGGGACAGAAGGCTTGCGATGTTGCCGATGACATACGCGTAGATGCCAACGCCAACGATCATTGCCATCATGGTCCAGATTTTTTGTAGATCAGTGACCGGGGAAATATCTCCATACCCAACGGTTGTAATTGTGGTGATGCACCAGTAAATAGCGTCAATATACGGCGGAGTACCAACGAATTGTTCAATTCGTGCGATGTACACCCAGACGCACGCAATCCAATGAGCGAGTAAGAAAATCCAAAAGAAGAAGATGCCTAATCGCAGAAGACTTGGGTTGATGGCCTGGCGATTTTTCCATCTCGAAATGACGGTATGGATACGGACTAATTTGAATAATCGGGTCAGACTCAACCAGGATAAGGGCACTATTGCTGGAAAACCAGCCGCTACTAATGGGAAAGGAACGGCTGCAACCAAGTCAAACACAAAGAATGTTCGTAGATAATGTTGTGCAATGTGCTTCCTGTCGTTTATCACGATTCCTTTCACATAGATTTGTGTGTTGAAATGAATGATAATATCAACGCAGAACAACAGAGTGATTACAAGTTCTAATGGGATATTTGAGAGACTGTAGTTGTATGCGAGTTTGAATGGAATGTCTATGGCAGCAAAAATAGTGACAACTACGACAAGGACATCCCATGCTTCTTTGGCCATGCTATCCGCAGCAATGAGTCGGACCTTCATAGTTCCAAGAGAATGATGAACTAATTATATTTGTATCTATCTATCTATTTAACGGAAACAAAGACGCGTGACTCTTTTATATATCCGTGTTCCTTTGTATCTGTAAAATGGTGGCCAACTGCTGGCCTAGACTCCTGACTTTTTTAGTCTTTTTTGATTTTTATGATCGGCCTCTTCTTCGAGTTGTTCAGCAGTTGTCCTCATGATAAAAAACAGTGATTACCAACCACGTATCCTAGAGAGAAAAAAAAGGAAGAGTGGTGCAGGAAAACGTCCTGCATCATTCAGAAGGTCTAGGTTTCTTCTTCAACGGTGATGGTCACCGATGTTGTTCCTACTTCCTCGTTTGCATCAGTCACTGTTAACGTGACGATGTACTCTCCTGGAGCGGTGTAGAGGTGTGTCGTATTCTGATCAGTGGAATTTTCGCCATCTCCAAAGTCCCAGTGCCAGCTGGTGATGTTGGCATCACCTGCAGTTGACGTATCCGTAAAGGTTATCGTGGTGGTATTGACCATGATATTTACCATGGGGTCGTAGGTGAAATCTGCGGTGGGTGGTTCAAAGGAAACTGTAATCGTCATCGTATATGGTTCGCTTGCGTTCCCATCGTTATCAGTGACAATAAGAGAAACTGCATACTCCCCAACCGTTGTGTAGGCATGTGTTGGGTTTTGCTCTGTGGACGTGGTGTCATCACCAAACGTCCATGCCCATGATGCGACGGTCCCGTCTTCATCGGTCGATGTGTCTGAAAAGCTGATTTCTGTGTCTACATAGATGTTTCCTATTGGTGTATAGGTGAAACTTGCCACAGGTGCTTTGTTTGCTTCTTCTACACATCCGCCTAATATTCCAGTTGCTACTACTCCACAGAGTAGGAGTACGAGTATTTTCTTTTTCATAGTTCTCTCCTCACGTAAGTCTCTTCTCTTTTTTCTTAACTGTTGTGAGAGTATTATCAACAGCATGAAAATGACACTATATATTATTTTCGTAATTTTGTTGATTTCTCTTAATAACGAGTCGTGTTCCAATGAGAAAAAAACGTACATAAACACGACATGCACTATAATTTTTTTTAAATAGCATTGACACAGTTTTTCCTGACAAGAATAAAAAAAAAAAAATTGGGGTTTAGTGCCCCAGCAGGTGTCGTAGGAGTGGGAACGCATGCGGGAACCGCTCGAGCAACCACAAAAGGAACAGGTTGTGTGATGGGAGCGTGAAACTAATCGTGGTTGTCAAGGTGACCGGGATGTCGACGTAGTCGGAGGCATTGTTCCTGTTCTCTACACGGAGGGTCCCGTTAAACATCTGGTTTTTCTGGTTTGGGACAACAACCCACACATGGACGGTGGCTGGTCCGTGTACCGGGGTGAGGTTTTCCCCAGACACAGGGAGAAACGTCCACGTCCCCCACGTGATGGTATTGTCGATAGTCCAGTTCAGCCGCGAATCGTTATCCCCTCTGTTCAGCACCTGGAAGCTGCCATGCACGGTCGCCCCGGGTTTGATACGTGACCAGGAGAGGCTCCCGTTGCAGTCGAGATCAGGGTGATGCGGCGGGGGTGGCGGTGGTTGCTCATACGGTGGTATGTACTGGGTGCGGTAGACTTGGCCATAGGGGCTCGGGTAGGGGTTGATGAAGGTCCAGACGACTTGCTGGTCTGGCGTGACCTCGACGAACACCCCTTCCCAACCAGCGCAGATGAAGGTATTGCCGTTGAGCATCCGCTGGGCACCGCCAAAGCCAGCGCAAAAGAGGTTGGCCGGAAGCATGTACTGCCAGGTGAGATCATCAGGGCCATAGGTTCCCCCAGGTGGAAGATAGTATGCACCGGTGTCGTTGTTTACATCAGGTATGATTTCATCAACGCTTGAGAGAGGTCCTCCTGGGCGGGTGTTGCCGTTGGAGAAGACCAGTATGTTGCCTGCGCCGGGAAGACCAGGTTTAACCCAGCAGCATTGATGTTGGAAGTAGAGTTTCTTATCGCTGGGATCTCCTCGATCATACGTCTGTGGGTTGCCCCAGCGGTACAGCAGGTCGCCGCCATGGCCGCTGTTGCCACCGGTGTGGCCAGCGGCCTCCTCAGTGGTCGTGCTGTGGTCGATGATCCAGACCTCGTCGAAGTTGTGGGCGCTGATGAGGATCTGGTCGAACTTGGGGTTGTAGTCCACGGAGTTGGCATAGGGCCAGCCAGGGCTCCAGTATTGGTCGAAGTTGATGTCGGCGAGCTCAGGGTGATCAGCGACAACACCATAGTTGTTTTTGGTGGGGTCGAAATCTTGGATGAGGTGGTCCCACACATGCCATTCCCAGACGATGTCCCCGCTGGTTAGCCCGGTCTGGTGGATCTGCAGCAGCATGTTTGGGTAGAATTGGGTGCCGAAGCTGTTGGGGTCGCGTCCTGCCTGGATGGCCTGGGCGCGTGATTTGATTTCTTGCATGATGATGAGAATGTCACCGTTGGGGAGGGGTACGATGTCATGGGTGGCGTAGCTGCTGCCTTCTGTGTAGTGGTACTCCCAGAGGATTGTGCCGTCGTAAGCGATTTTTTGGACTCCCCCTTGGCCTGAGTCGATGGCAAGGTAAATGGAGCCGTTCTCCCCCATGTAGGAGTCATATAAGGGGTAGTAGGTGCTCTGCCAGGTGTGGTTCACGGCACCGGTTTCGTTGATGAGATAGGTTGTCGTCGAATACCACGGGGTGTAGAGGAAATGTCCTTCTCCACTGCCGAGAGGCAAGGGTGGCATCAGGTTCTCTGTGGTCTTTGAAAGAGCCCCGGCATTCAAAATGGTCACCGTGCAAAGTGCAGCGATGGTCAGCATCACTATTGTGGTGTACTTCTTTTTGTTCATGGTTCTTCCCTCATTCTACGAGTTATTTCTACCAGGAACCGTTCGTCCTTGTTCCACCTCATTGCTTCAAGATGGAAAGGATGAGCAGTTGTGTGCCTTCGACAGTCTTGGTCGCATCGCCGACCATCGCGGTCACCTGGATTCGGCCAAGACCAAAGAAAATCCTGGTCTTGATCGTTTTCGTCTCCCCGACAGCGATATCTACAGTCCCGTTCTCGGTAGAATTCATCCGGTGAAGGATGCCGCCCTCGACATGGACCTGCCATGCGACATTGGTCGCGTTCGTGGTCCCGTTGTTGGTGATCTTCACATGGACACCAAGGCCACCGGTGACCGTGAATGAGAGGGCAGGCGTCCCTGGCTCTGGTGCGAATTTAATCACCCACACGTCACCGTTGTAGTATCCGGCGCTTGACCCGGCGATGACATACCCGCCGTCGCTGGTCTGCTGTGCTGCAGTGAACGGCTGAGGAATCGTGATGTTCCATACTTCGTTGCCGAAGCCGTCGGTCTTAGCAAGCCCATTGCCGGTCGCGATGTACCCGCCGTCAGTGGTCTGTTTCGCTGAGTAGCCGATGAACGTGGCGTCATTCAGAAACGGGGTGGTCCTCCATGTCTCGTTGCCATTTGCGTCAGTCTTCAACAAACACCCCATGTAATCCATCGCTCCAGCGATGATAAAGCCGCTGTCGGCTGTCTGCTGCACCGAGTTGCCGTACGCCTCAAGCCCAACGCGCACCTGACGAGTCGCCCCCTCGAATTTTTTATCCCAGACCACGGTGCCGCTGGCGTCTGTTTTAATGAGCCACATCGTTCCCCAGTCCATGACGTAGTTGCAGTCAGACATCCCGGTGATGATGTACCCTCCGTCTGTTGTCTGTTGGACCATGTGGCCTTCTTCATCCATGTCGCTTGTCCCATAGGTCTTGAGCCACTGCAGGGATCCATCCGGGTGAGTCTTCAAAAGGAACACATCCGGGGAGCCCTCTGTGCTTGCGTTGCCACCGCCGGTCGCGATGTACCCACCGTCGCTGGTCTGTCGAACGCAGAAGCACCATGAGTAGTTCAGGCCAGGATAGGTGCGGTTCCATTCCTCATGTCCCTGGGAGTCTGTTTTGATGAGCACCGTCGAGGAGAGGAATCCCTGAGTCATCCTGGTACCCAATCGTGTCTCCCCTGAGTTTTGCAGCGTCGCATTATAAAACGTACACCCGAGGATGTACCCGTCATCAGCGGTCTGCTGCACTGACCATATCCTCCCTGAGACCGACGGCAGAGCATAGTAATCAAACGTCGTGTTCCACTCCATGGTTCCCTGGGAATCGGTTTTGATCAGCCAGGGATTCCAGAGCGCGATACCTAAGGATTTGGCGTACCCTGCGATGATGTATCCTCCATCGTTGGTCTGTTGCACGTCGTACGCGGCGTCATCGAGGTTGGGACCACCAAACGTCTTATTCCATTCCTCTTCGGGAGGAATTTCTCCAAGCATCCCTGGATGAACATCAGGAACAGTCAGATGCAGATTCGAACCACCGCTGATACACGAAGTGGTACACACACCAAGACACAGGACAAGCATTCCGACGACCAGGCTTTTTCTAGCAACGTCTCTCATCATGAAATCGAACTCCCTTACACTTCTGATATCATATACATCTGATTAATTTAAATGTTTGGACCCAATAAAAATAAGAGGAGGGAAACAGTGACCCGGTTTTTCCTGATAAGAAAAAAAAGTTGGGGTTTATTACATTAGCAGGTGTCGTAGGAGTGGGAACGCATGCGGCAGCCGCTTGAACAACCACAAAAGGAACGGGTTGTGTACTGAGACCGTGCTACTGGTTGAGGTCGTCAAGGTGACTGGGATGTCGACGTAATCGGAGGCATTGTTTTTGTTTTGCACCGTGAGGTTCCCATGGAACTCGGTGTTGTTCTCGTTTGGAACCATACAGTACACGTGTACGGTGAAGGGGCCATGCTCTGGAGTGATATTTCCGCCGGACTCAGGTATGAATGTCCAGGTCCCCCACGTGATGGTATTGTTGATAGTCCAGTTCAAGCGCGAGTTGTTCACTCCTCTGTTCAGCACCTGGAAGCTACCATGCACGGTCGCCCCTGGTTTGATACGTGACCAGGAGAGGCTTCCGTTGCAGTCGAGATCCGGGTGAGGCGGCGGGGGTGGTGGCGGCGGTGGTTGATACGGTGGTATGTATTGGGTACGGTAGACTTGGTCGTGGAGGGTCGGGTAGGGGTTGTCGTATGTCCAGACGATTTGTTTGTCTGCTGTGACCTCGATGAACACCCCGTTCCATCCGGAGCAGATGAGGGTATTGTTGTTAAGCATTCGTTGGGCGCCGCCAAAATAGTAGGAGTAGAGGTTGGAAGGCAGCAGATACTGCCAGGTGAGATCATCAGGGCCATAGGTTCCCCCCGGTGGAAGATAGTATGTACCCGTGTCGTTGTCGACATCAGGGGTGAACTCATCGACGCTTGAGATAGTGCCTCCAGGGCGGGTGACGCCGTTGGAGAAGACGAGGATGTTTCCTGCGCCAGGAAGACCAGGTTTGATCCAGCAGCTTTGATGTTGGAAGTAGAGTTGTTTATCGCTGGGGTCTCCTCGATCGTAGGTCTGTGGGTTGCCCCAGCGGTACAGGAGGTCGCCGCCGTGGCCGTAGTCGCCTCCTTCGTGGCTTGCGGCTTCATCTGTTGTCGTGCTGTGGTCGATGACCCAGACTTCGTCGAAGTTGTGGGCGCTGATGAGGAGTTGGTCGAACTTGGGGTTGTAGTCCACAGAGGTAAAATACGGCCAGCCTGTGCACCAAGGTTGGTCGAAGTTGATGTCGGCGAGTTCAGGATGCTGGCTGACATTGCCGTAATTATCATAGTTGGGGTTGAAGTCTTGGATGAGGTGGTCCCAGACGTGCCATTCCCAGACAATGTCGCCGCTGGTTGGCCCGGTCTGGTTGACTTGGATGAGCATATTGGGGTAGAATTGGGTGCCGACGGTGTTGGGGTCGCGTCCTGCCTGGACGGCTTGGGCATGTGATTTGATTTCCTGCATGATGATGATGAAATCACCGTTGGGCAGCAGGGTGATATCATGGGTGGCGTAGCTGCTGTCTCGTGTGTAGTGGTATTCCCAGAGGATTGTGCCGTCGTAGGCGATTTTTTGGATTCCACCTTGGCCTGATTGGATGGCGAGGTAGATGGAGCCGTTCTCTCCCATGTAGGAGTCATATAAGGGGTAATAGTTACTCTGCCAGGTGTGGTTGACGGCGCCGGTTTCGTTGATGAGGTAGGTCGTCTTCGAATGATAGGGGGTGTAGAGGAAGTGGCCTTCTTTCTCATCGGGTGGCAGGAACGGCATCAGATTTTCCGGTTTCTGTGAAAGAACCCCTGAATTGAAGATGGTGGTCGTGAAAAGGACGGAGGTGGTCAACAGCACGATTGCGACGTAATTTTTCTTGTTCATTGCACAGCCCTCATGTGAAATC
>JAFGML010000011.1 GCA_016927555.1 Thermoplasmatota archaeon | reverse complement strand
GGGGGGGGGGGAGGGAGGAGGGGGGGGGGGGGGGGGGGGGGGGGGGGGTAGGCGAGAGGAAGGTCCGGTCTTGGGTGTTGGGTTGATTAGGGGGTCTCCAAACACTACTATGTTATATGATAGCACGTATCATTATATATATTTTTCTAGAAATATTAAAATACCCCTTGTAGCGACGCCACCTTATGCTACCGCTGGTGTCTGACAGTCCACCTGCTGCTCTGCAGCCACCCGCACCGAGTAGCGCAACGGCAGACACACGTACCAGTCATCCTCAACAAACACCAGTCCATTCTTCTCAAAGCTCTGCAGGATCGCCACCAGCTTGAACTCAGGCACCTGTGGCAACCGCTGCTGCAACTGGTCTAAGGACACCACATCCACACAGGCCAGCAGCACTGCTCGCTCCACGGCGTTCAACACAAAAATCCTGATGTTCTGGGCATCCCGCTTATCAAAGATTTTCAGAAACGAGCCGCCATCAACAAAGTAGAACAGCAGCGAGTCAATCATCGTACGACTCTTCACTGCTTCACAGGCCCTGTGCTCCGCTGCAGCCTTCCAGTCCTCAACCAGTGATTCCCAGTCGTTCTCCTGCACCGGTGTCCTCTGCGTAAAACCGTACACAAACGCAACACCGTTCTGCAGAACCTCGTCGGGGAACATGAGCTCATCGACTGGAGCGTTCGTCAACTGGTTGATGTTGAACCGCGCTGGATCCCGCTGGATTTGGCTGCCGTACATCACCCGCAACTCACAGACCTGGGGCGGATCAAGGTAGCCTTTCACCAGTGACACCACCTGCTTGGTCTCTTCGAAATCCACGGGTTCTTCGTTGGGGTACCGGACGATCAGGTTGTAGCTGTTCTGAATCATCTGCTCCTTGCAGAACTTCAACGCAGCGATGTTATCAATAACACGTACACCCTTGTTCATCGTCCGCAGGTAGTGCCTGCTGAAGGACTCAATGCCGGTTTGAATCGCGGTGAACCCTGCGTCTCTCATCAGCCGGTAATCATCACTCTTCAGCTGGCCTGCGCGTGCCTCAACAAATAATGAGTAACCCCTGCCGAGGTCTCGGAGTCGTTCGAACAAGGTGCGGTACTCTGTCTGTGGCAGGGTGTTGCCGATGAGCTGAAACTCCGTCATCTGGTACCGCTCGGCTAACCAGGTGATCTCCTTGATGATGTTCTCCACTGGTTTTTCGCGGTAGCACACATGCTGCACGTTGAGGTTGCAGAAGCTGCAGCGGTTCCACCAGCAGCCCCGGGAGATTTCCACAGGGAGCCGCCCATAGTAGGAGAAGAACTGCTGGATCTCTGGTGAGCAGGTGGCAAGCTCCTGGTAGAATTGGTCGTACGAGGGTAGGGGTGCGGTGCTGAGGTCGACACCAGGGTTAGTGGTCGTCCCGTGTACCTCACCGTGGTCGCGGTAGAGCAACCCAGGGATGGCCTCGAGGTTTTCTCCAGAGGCAAGTCGAAACAAAGCGTCTTCCCCGTCACCGGAGACGACGTAGTCAACATACTCAAATGATTGCAGGATGTGTCTGCCGAGATCCCCCATGGTCCTGCTGCCGCCAAGAATGATCTGTTTGTCTGGTGCAAGCGCTTTTATTTTCTGTGCAAGTGCAAGGGAGGGGAGCAGCTGACCGTAGTTCAGGGTGAACCCGATGAGATCAGCAGACCGCCAGTCCACGTGGTCCAGGGCCCAGGAGAGGAACTGGTCGGTTCGTCTCACATAGTCTTCAAAGGAAAACAGGCTTGTTTCGTTGGTCTGTGTTAGATGCGTCGTGTAGTACTCCTTGATGTTCTCTTCGTTCTTCTTCCAATGATCTGGGAACACATGCTTGGAGAAGGAAAGCTGTGCGGTGTACGAGTCGTTGGGTGGGTAGATCAAGGCGTTGTAGTGCTGTAGCCCGTACAGCTCTGCTGCTTTGAGGTACAGATGCCTCGTGTGAATCGTGATGCCGTGGTGTTTGCCGTACGCCTCAAGCACCGGGAGCTGAATCGAGGGGATGACCAGACCAGCAAACGGCATAGCTACCAGTAACACTGATGTCTGTGTTTTGTGCATCACCACATCCACAAGGAAAAATCACCTATGTACTTTTATAGTTAACTCCTCCCTTTTTTTACGTCTATTACAGATAGAAACACTAAAATACAGAGATGAATGTTTCTGTCTGCAGACCAGTATGGCAGCTATTGATCTCAAAGACCGCAAGATCCTCTACGAACTGGACCTGGATGCCCGACAGTCGCTCACGCAGATAGGCAAGAAAGTCGGGTTAAAGAAAGATGTCGTCTCGTACCGTATCAAACGGATGCAGGATGAAGGGATTATTAAAAATTTTTTTACTGATATTGATACGTTTCGACTTGGGTACCATGTCTTCCGGATATACATAAATTTTCAATACGTGACCTCTCAAATGAAAGAAGAAATCATCAACTATTTCGTGGAGTACAAGAATTCATGGGTGGTGGCATCAGCAAAAAGCGAATTTGATATGGTTGTTGTCATATGGGTGAGAGACATTTTCGAGTTTTACCAGTTCTGGGAAAAGACACTCGATAAATACGAGGATTACTTTGCGAAATATGCGATTTCTATTTATATCAAGGCTCATGTGTATAAGAAATCCTATTTGTTGCCAAACCTACAGACCGGAGAGAACAGGGAAATTTATCAGATAAATTGCGGAGGACAATCTGTCGAAATTGATGAGACAGACCATCAATTACTAAATGAACTTGCTGTGAATGCTCGTGCTCCTCTCGTTGAGCTTGCAGAAAAACTTGGTTGTTCATCACAAACCATAAATTATAGGATTCATAATCTTGTAAAATCACAAGTTATTCGTGCATTCCGTGTGAATGTGGATCTTTCAAAATTTGAACTCAAACATTATAAGGTGGACATTTATCTGAAAGATCATAAGTTAAAAAAACCGGTTTTTGAGTATTTGAAAGATAAACCCTACTTGGAGTACATGAATCTCGCTATTGGATGGGCTGATTTAGAGCCTGAGTTTGTGGTTAATAATTTTGATGAATTACTTAAAATCTTAGAGGACATCAATACAAAATTTTCAGGGGCAATTAAAAAACAATCCTTTTTTATTACAGAGAAATTGTATAAACTCCGTTGTCTCCCAGAACTCTAAAAAATGGTTCATTTTTGTTTCTTTCATAAAAGCAAAAATTTTTTTTAAAGTTAATACACAGGAAAATTGTATTAGTTTTAGATCGTGCTTTCTCAGTATGATATTTTTTCCTGTGTATCAATTATTTTCGGAGTTGCATAGGGTAAAAACAATAAATATATGTTGCTGTTCCAACAACCCCTGCCGCTGCCATGAGTTCTATCATTCCTCTTTCACCACCTATATCTTGTCACACCGTTCCTAGAAGAAAACAAGCTATTTATTTCATACAAAAATACTAAAATACAGCTTGTGTTTCTTTCCTGTAGAACGGCATGGAAAAAATCGATCTCAAAGACCGCAAGATCCTCTACGAGCTGGACCTCGATGCACGACAGTCGCTTACCCAAATCGGCAAGAAAGTCGGGTTAAAGAAAGACGTCGTCTCGTACCGCATCAAGCGAATGCAGGATGACGGCATCATCAAGAATTTCTATACTGCCATCAACACGTTTAAACTCGGGTATACCGTCTTTCGCATCTACATCAACTTCCAGTACGTCAGCACGCAAATCAAAGAAAAGATCATCAACCATTTCACCGACTATAAGAATGTCTGGGCGGTGCTTTCCCTGAAAGCAGAGGTTGATTTTGATGTCGTCGTCTGGGTCAACGACATCTCTGAGTTCTATCAGTTCTGGGGCAAGACCCTTGATGAGTTTGAGGATTATTTCGCGAAGTACACCATCTCTGTCTATGTTGAAGCGTTCAATTACAAACCTACCTACTTACTACCCGACCATAAAGAGGCCACAGATCGGTTCTTCTACCAGACGAAATGTGATAGAAACACCGTCGTCATCGATGATCTTGACTATCGTCTGCTCAATGAAATCGCCATCAATGCCCGTATGCCACTCATTAATCTTGCAGAAAAACTCAGCTGCTCCTCGCAGACGGTGAACTATCGGCTGCAGAACCTGATAAAAAACGGGGTCATCAATGCGTTTCGCGTCCATATTGATTTATCTCAACTTGGACTGCAGCACTACAAGCTTGAGATTTATTTAAAGGATCATAAGCACAGGCGAGCCATCTGGGAATATCTGCAGGAAAAACCGTACTGTGACACACTGAATGTCGCAATTGGATGGTGTGACTTAGAGTTTGAAATCATTGTAGAAAATGTCGACTCCCTAGGCAAGATTATGGAAGAGATTTCCTCAAAGTTCCCTGGTGTCATCAAGAAGCAGTCGTTTTGGATTTTTGAAAAGATGCACAAGGAACGCTGGCTCCCTGAGTTCCATCGGTAGACTACGTACAGAAAAAAGATACTGTTGCCCCTATTTCTGCTGGTGACGCTGGTCCGTCGTGTTTAGAGGTTTCTAAAGGGGCAAATACGCGGGCAAATACTTGCTGCGAACGCCGCTCCGGCCATTGCGCCGATGATAACTACATCCATTCCTCTTTCACCACCTATATCTTGTCACACCGTTACTAGAAGAAAACAAGCTATCTATTTCATACAAAAATACTAAAATACAGCTTGTGTTTCTTTCCTGTAGAACGGTATGGAAAAAATCGACCTTAAGGACCGAAAGATTCTCTACGAGCTGGACCTGGACGCACGACAGTCCTTTACACAGATTGGGAAAAAAGTTGGATTAAAAAAAGATATGGTTGCATATCGAGTTAAACGGATGCAAGATTTCGGCATCATCAAGAATTTCTACACCGCAATTAATACTTTCAAGCTAGGTTATTCTGTTTTTAGAATCTATATAAATTTTCAATATGTAAGTTCTCAAGTAAAGGAAAAAATAATTCAACATTTTATTAGTTATAAAAATGTTTGGACTGTTTTGTCTCTCAAAGCAGAAATTGATTTTGATGTTGTAGTATGGGTGAAAGATATCTATGAATTTTATCAATTTTGGAGCAAGACTCTTGATGAATTTGAAGATTACTTTGCAAAATATACAATTTCGATATACGTCCAATCATATGCGTATAAAAAATCTTTTTTATTACTGCCAGAGGTATATGAAAAAACAGATAGAGAAATGTATATAACAACATGTAGTGGCCAACAAGCGAACATCGATGAAATTGACTACATGTTGTTAAATGAAATAGTAGTAAATGCTAGGATTCCACTTATTGAACTCGCAGAAAAACTTGGTTGCACATCACAAACTGTAAGCTATCGATTACATAACTTAAGAAAAATTGATGTTATCCAAGGATTTCGTGTTGCAGTTGACCTTTCAAAGCTAGGGTTCCAGCATTATAAGCTTGAAGTATATCTAAGAGATCATAAAAAAGGAAAATTGATTTGGGATTTTTTAAAAGTAACTCCACATTTAGAATATCTCAATGTGGCAGCTGGTTGGTGTGATTTAGAATTTGAATTGATAGTAGAAAATATTGAAAAATTAAATAAGATCATGGAAGAAATAGATACTAAATTTCCAAATGCAATAAAAAAGCAAGCATTTTGGATATTTGATAAAAGACATATAGATAGATGGTTACCAGACTTATATATAAAAAATTAAAAAAGCAAAATATCAACAACTATTAAATCCTATTTTAATAGGTTTGAAATGTATTAAAATAATTTAGGACAATTACTAATAACTTTTCCAACAATAGATACAGCGCCTATAGCTACTGTTGCTATTATTACTTTTGTTTCCATATCTCTTTTCACCACCTTTTATTGTCACACCGTGACATGATATACTCTATCTCTCATTATTTATATACTTGTCGTGACAGAACGTCAAAATGATAACACCCCTCCCAGGAGTAACTCCTCTAAAAACCACCTCACTACATCAGGAATAACAAGCATCTTTAGAAACAGCATAGAGGGGGACATTACACAAACGACTCAAGACTCTCGTTCACCACATCCACGTACTGGTCGTACACCGCAAACGGAGCAGCGTACGTCACCAGGAACACGGTCCGCGTCCGCAGCACCGCCACCTGCTTCTCCTTCCACAGCACCCCATCCAGATCGGTGTACGAGTACACGATCTCGTAGCCCTGCAGCGCACCAGGCATGCTCCGCCAGTCACGGGACCACACCGAGGAGTTCGGCCAGTTCGCAGACATATCCTCCTCCACCTGGTCTGCAAACACACTGAGGGCTACACCCTCTGACAAGGAAAACGGCACCCCGACGACCAAGGAAACCTTTGACGTATCATCCGGGGTGAACATCACGGCACCCTCCCCAGAGCAATCCTCTGACACCAGCCAGCCTGACGGAGGGTTCAACGAAAACCCATGCGTCGTGTTTGTGTACGACCGCTCAGAGAATCCCAGGCATCCGCTGTAGAGAACAACACTGAGTAAGATGAGACTTGTTATGACGCTGCTCTTCTTCATGGGTGCTCCGGTGCTGAGAGTAAGGCTGGGAGGTGCTGCTCCAGCACTTCTGCAATGAACTGGATGTCCTGCTCGACCTGCTGGGGGTCAAGCACTGCTTCACTTGGGTAGCGAGGCAGATTATACTGAGAGAGTATCACGGTGATACGACGACAGGTCGCATCCCCAACCTTGATTCTGAACAGTTTGGCGAAGTAGCCACCGATGTTATGCGTCCTCCAAGCATCAGTGGTGTGTGTCAGCAGGGCGGCTTTCAACCCCAGTTCCAACGCATGAATCGCGGTGAACATCGCTGGTTCATACAACCCGTTCTCCAGGCTCAGCTGGGCTGACTGCAGGTAGTGGCAACTCAACTCGTAATACTCTTGTACTGTTGAAGTGTTCGTCTGATGGTCTCCCATGGACTGCCTTGTTCAACAAGGATAATGCCGTGGTCTTTTATTTCTTTTTTCAAGGATGGCGCCATCGACTCAAACTGCGCACTTTCGACGAAGAGCGGTTTTGCTTGATGAGTAGTCTTCTGGGAGGCATCTGCACACAGCTGTAGTACCTGCTGTTTCTCCTCCGTACTCCAGTGATCTCGAATGAAGAGAAGGTCGATGTCACTCTTTCGATGGGCCTCGCCACGAGCGGCGGATCCATAGAGAAGCACTGTCAGACGCCCCCAGGAAATGGTCTGGAGTGCCTTGAGGTACGCTCTGATGTCCTGACGGAATTCCTTCTGAGGAACCGACCCGAGGAGTAGGAAGTCGGCATCGAGAGGTTCTCTAGCCTGGAAGCTCAGGATGGTCTGCGCCAGGGGATCTAAGGAGAACACTAGGTGGAAGGGCTGCAGATGGTAGCGGATGGTGCGTCCCGCTGTGGTATGCTCGTAGGTGCCCGTGACAAGGTGGAGTGCTTCAAGCTTCTTGAGGTGTTTCGAAGCCCCTGGTTTACTGATCCCTAGTTCAGCAACGAGCTCTGAGAGTGTTTTATCGCAGAGGAGCAGTGATTCGATGATGCGTCGCTGGGCTGGGTTGAATAGTTCTACACTAACCATATATTAAATTATAAACTAATTAGTTAATAAGTTTTTTGGTTAGGAGAGCAACAACAAAAGAAACAAAAAAAAAAAAGACAAGAAGCGGTACAGTTTACCGCCCTTTACTGATCTCGTCAACCGCCTCAGGATTCGCCAGCGTCGAGATGTCCCCGACCTCCTGACCTAAGGCCTTAGCCCGGATGACCCGTCGCATGATCTTGCCACTGCGGGTCTTGGGCACATCAGACACAAACCAGATCTCATCAGGACGCGCAAGCTTTCCCATCTCCTTGGCCACATGCTCACGGAGCACCTTCTTGAGATCGTCGGTCGCCTCCACGCCTTTCTTGAGCACGACGAACGAGGTGATGGACTCGCCTTTCTCCTCATGGGGCTTGCCGATGACCGCGGCTTCAGCTACCATCGGATGGCTCACCAGGGCAGACTCCACCTCGGAGTTGCCGATACGGTGCCCTGAGATCTTCAGGACATCATCAGCGCGGCCCTGCACCCAGAAGTACCCATCGTTATCGGTACGGGTGACGTCACCAGCGAGGTACACACCCTTGAACTTCCCCCAGTAGGTCTCCTTGTACCGCTCCGGGTTCTTGTGAATCCCACGCAGCATACCCGGCCACGGGTGCAGCAACACGAGGTTGCCACCTGCGTTCTGCACAGGGGTGCCTTCCTCATTGTAGACAGCGGCTGCCATGCCTGGCAACGGCCGGGTCGCAGACCCAGGCTTCAGCGGAGTAATCGGCAGTGGTGAGATCACGAAGTGACCAGTCTCAGTCTGCCACCAGGTGTCCATGATCTGACAGCGCTCGCCACCGATGTTCTTGTAGTACCAGATCCATGCCTCAGGGTTGATTGGCTCACCAACGGAGCCGAGCAACCGCAGGGAGCTGAGGTCGTGTTTCTTGATCCAGTCTTCACCATGGCGCATGAACAGACGGACACTGGTCGGTGAGGTGTAGAACACGTTGACCCCGTACCGCTCGATGATCTCCCACCAGCGGTCAGGCGCCGGCCAGTCAGGCGCACCCTCGTAGATCACTGAGGTGGACCCCAGAATCAACGGTGCGTACGCGATGTACGAGTGACCGGTGACCCAGCCGATGTCGGCAGCGCACCAGTACACATCCTCGTCTTTAATGTCAAACACCCACTTCAGGGTCTGTGCGATACCAACGGCGTAGCCTGCGTGGGCATGGATAATCCCTTTCGGCTTGCCTGTCGTCCCAGACGTGTACAGGAAGTATAAGGGATCATTAGCGTCCATCTTCTCTGTCTCGCAGTGAGACGGCATAGCCTGGGTGATCTCATGCCACCAGTGGTCCTGAGACGCGTTCCAGTTCACCTCATCACCGGTTCGTTTGTAGACAATGACATGCTTCACACTAGGGGACTCCTTGACCGCGGCATCCGTCTGAGTCTTCAGCGGGACTTTCTTACCCCGCCGCCAGAAGCTGTCACACGTGATCACAGCTTTTGCTTCGCAGTCGTTCATTCGGTCTCGGAACGCAGAGGCGCTGAACCCAGAGAACACCACAGAGTGGATCGCACCGATCTTGGCGCACGCCAGCATCGCGACGGGGAGCTCAGGGATCATGGGGAGGTAGATGCCGACACGGTCTCCTTTCTTGATTCCCATTGTGCGTAGCGCGTTAGCGAGTTTGTTCACCTCAATGTACAAGTCATTGTAGGTCAGCTTGCGGACATCACCAGGTTCACCTTCGAAAATGAACGCGACCTTGTTCTTCCGCCAGGTGGTCACATGCTTATCCACGGCATCGTGCACGATGTTGTACTTCGCACCGACGAACCACTTCACCCAAGGGACATCCCACTCAACGGTCTTCTTCGGGGGCGTGTAGAACTCCACGAGCTCCTTTGCCATTTCCCCCCAGAACCACTCCCAGTTCTCTGTTTTCTTGTACAAGTCATCAAGAGTCTTGATGTTGTGTTCGTCCATCCACTGCTTCACATTGGTCTTGTTCACAAATTCTTTCGAGGGTTTAAACACCCGTTTCTCGTCCATCAGGACCGATATGTTTTCACTCGTCATATTTCAACCTCTCTTACGTTCTTTCATGGTCGTGTACGGTCATAGTATAATCGTGTACTATTAGTACTCTCAAAAGAACCACTGTTTTGGTTCTTTTGTCTGCCACTCCCCAGGAGGTGACAGCGAGGAGGCGCAACAGAGTTACAGTATAAGAATGTTTTCCTCTTCTCCAGAGGAGCCCCACCCGTATGGCTGGTGGTCATTCAGACGCCTCCGAGTATTTTGTTCACGAGCGGTGCAAAATCAAACGCTTTGATCAACGCCATGCGATCGACCATGTACGCGCTGATGAACGGCGGGGTGGAGAAGAGGTTCTGCTCTTTGACAAACCTGATTTTATCCATCTCATCCTGCTTGTACTCTTGATACGTGGGGTACGCGGAGACCAGGACTGCCTCAAATTTCCTGCTGGCGTACAGCACCGTGGACGGGGAGTTGAGAGCCAGCAGCTCCTCGGAGCTTGGTGCCTTGTGCGGGTTGAAGTGGAAGTGGTACAACGTCAGGATGTCAAGCCCCAGCATCTGGAGGTTGGGCAGCGTCACCATCCGCAGCATGTTCTCCTCGAAGAACTGGCGCTTCATCCGCGCGACCGTGTGACGGGACAGCCCAACCCTGTCGCCGATGAACTGCGTGGTGGCAGTCGGATGCTCGACAAGCGCAGCGTACACCTTCTTCTCTTTACTCGTCAACTCTACCGTGGTGGTGGTGCCAAACGCCTCTGTGGTGCTACTCAGAAGGGGAAGCTGCTCTCCGCCGAAGAGCTGCTGCAGGACAGACGAAAACTCAAAGAACCGGTGCACCTGGCTGGTGGCGAACGGGAAGATCGCCTCATGCGGGTACTCTTTCTCCAGCAGACCAGGTTTACCGAACACCTCGGTGCGTATGTCGTTAATGCGTCCGATGTTGGTGTAGTTCTGCGAGAGGCTCACAGAGAATCCTTTCTCCTCTTCTCCGACGGAAAAGAAGATCTCGTCGAACACCTCGATGGTGCGTTTCGTCGTCTTGAGTCGTTCTCGCAGAGGGATGACCGGGTTGAACTGCATGTACGTGATTGCGAGGAGTTCGCAGCCGAGCCGATTGACGAGTGGCACCATCAGCACACGGTAGTACCCCTGTGTCGCGAGCCGTCGTTTGATGGAGGTCAGTGTGGAGAGCTTCACGCTGAGTCGTTCCGAGAGTTCGCTGTCTGTGACTGCGGGGTACGCAGTCATTCCGTAGAGGACTTTCTTTTCGTTCTTGGTGAGGAGGGGGATGGTCACGTGTTCTTTGAATGGCACAACACCATTTATATTTTTCTCATAAAAACGAAAATAAATATTTAAATTAGTAAATAGCTAAAAAAAAACTAAATATTTACCCTAATAACAATTATTTAGTCATTGTATTATCTATGTGTGAAACAAAGACAAAAGGTTTATTAAATAATACCCTTATTCCCGCACCACGAGAGGCCTCGTTATGGGAAAAACACTAACAGAAAAAATACTTGCTACTCACATTACAGAAGGAACCAAGGAAAAAGGAAAAGAAGTCGGCATCACAATCGACCAGACGCTCACCCAGGACGCCACCGGCACCATGGCGTACCTGCAGTTCGAAGCCATGAACGTCCCCAAAGTACACACCGAGCTGTCAGTCAGCTACGTGGATCACAACACCGTACAAATCGGCTTTGAGAACGCAGACGACCACAAGTACCTGCAGAGCGTCGCCGCCAAGTACGGCATCATCTACTCACGCGCAGGCAACGGCATCTGCCACCAAGTCCACCTCGAACGCTTCGGCAAACCAGGCAAGACACTGCTCGGCTCAGACTCGCACACCCCCACCGGCGGTGGCATCGGCATGATCGCGATCGGTGCAGGCGGCCTTGACGTCGCCGTCGCCATGGCAGGCGGCCCGTTCTACCTCACCTACCCCAAGGTCATCAAGATCAACCTCACCGGTGCACTCAAACCCTGGGTCGCCGCCAAAGACGTCATCCTCAAAGTCCTTGAGATTTTCACGACGAAAGGAAACGTCGGCTGCGTCTTCGAATACGCAGGGGAGGGCGTCAAGACACTCTCTGTGCCTGACCGTGCCACCATCACCAACATGGGCGCGGAGTGCGGTGTGACCACCTCTGTGTTCCCCAGCGATGAGGTCACCAAGCAGTTCCTCAAAGCACAGGGCCGTGAAAAGGACTGGGCGGAGCTGCACGCGGACAAAGACGCTGTCTACGACCGGATCGTCGACATCAACCTCAGTGAACTAGCGCCGCTGGCTGCCACGCCACACAGCCCGGGGAACGTCAAAAAAATCCGTGACATCGAAGGACTCGCTGTCGACCAGGTCTGCATCGGCAGCTGCACCAACTCCAGCTACACGGACATGATGACGGTCGCCCACATCCTCAAAGACAAAAAGGTACACCCGAACGTCAGCTTCGTGGTTGCCCCCGGATCCAAACAAGTCCTGGAGAACATCACCCGTGACGGCGGCCTCGCACTCCTCTTAGGCGCTGGTGCGCGACTCGCGGAGTCAGCCTGTGGGTTCTGCATCGGCAACAGCCAGTCACCAAAAACCACCGCAGTTTCCCTCCGTACGAGTAACCGTAACTTCCTGGGCCGCTCAGGCACAAAAGACGCCCAGGTGTACCTCGTCAGCCCGCAGACTGCTGCTGCAGCAGTCATCACCGGCAAGATCACTGACCCCCGTGACCTCGAACAAATCGGTGTGTCCTACCCACACATCACGATGCCAAAGAAATTCTACCTCGACGACTCCCTGTTCATCACACCACCAGCTGACCCTGGCAAGGTGAAGGTCTACCGCGGGCCGAACATCGGCGAGCCCCCAAAGAACACACCACTCCCCGACACCATACGGGCTGAGGTCACCATCAAGGTCGCTGATGAGATCACCACAGACCACATCATCCCAGCGGGAGCAAAAATGAAGTACCGCTCCAACGTCCCCAAGTACGCAGAGTACCTCTTCGAGGTCGTCGACCCGAAGTTCTACGAGCGCGCCAAGAAAACAAAGGATGCTGGCCTGCATAACGTCATCGTCGCTGGTCTGAGCTACGGCCAGGGCTCCTCCCGTGAGCACGCAGCACTCTGTCCTATGTACATGGGTGTGAAAGCAGTCATCGCCAAGAGCATGGAGCGGATCCACAAGGCTAACCTCATCAACTTCGGCATCGTACCACTCACCTTCGCCAACAAAGACGACTACACCACCATCGAGCAGGGTGACACCCTGGAGATCCCAGACATACGCAGCGCGCTGACCGGAAGAGGCAACACCGCTAAGGTACTTGATAAGACAAAGGGAAAAGAATTCCAAGTCAGTTTTGATCTCTCAGAGAGGGATAGGAAAATCATCCTTGCTGGAGGATCACTCAACTACGTGAAATAAGAGGAGACAACCCCATGAAAAACACACAAGGATCAACACAAAAAATCAAAGTAAAAAGCACCATCGTGGAAATCGATGGCGACGAAATGACCCGTGTCATGTGGAAGATGGTCAAAGACACCCTGCTGCTACCGTATCTGGACATGGCCCTCGAGTACTACGACCTCGGGTTGAAGAAACGAGATGAAACCGACGATCAAATCACTGTTGATGCAGCCAACGCCATCAAGAAGCACGGGGTCGGCGTCAAGTGCGCCACCATCACCCCGAACAAAGACCGCATCAAGGAGTACAACCTGAAGCAGGAGTGGAAGAGCCCGAATGGCACGATCCGAGCCATCCTTGACGGCACCGTGTTCCGCAGCCCCATCCTGGTCAGAAACATTCCACCCGCGGTGCGGAACTGGACCAAAGCGATTCACATCGGCAGACACGCGTACGGCGATGTGTACAAGAACCAGGAGATCCGCGTCCCTGGACCAGGCAAAGGCCTCCTGACATTTACCCCCGAGAATGGTGGACAACCGATCACGCTCACCATCCAAGACTTCAAAGGACCAGGGGTGCTACAAGGCATTCACAACACGGACCGGTCCATTAGCAGCTTTGCGAAAGCCTGCTTCACCTACGCCCTCGACCAGAAGGTTCCACTCTGGTTCGCCACCAAGGACACGATTTCAAAGACCTACGATGCACGCTTCCGGCAGATCTTCCAAGACGAGTTTGAGAAGAACTGGGCAGACAAGTTCAACGACGCAGGCATCGAGTACTTCTTCACGCTCATCGATGACGCTGTTGCTCGCATCATGAAATCACAAGGCGGGATCCTGTGGGCATGCAAGAACTACGACGGCGACGTCATGAGTGACATGCTCGGCTCAGCGTACGGCAGTCTTGCGATGATGACCTCCGTGCTCGTCTCACCGGAAGGCTACTTCGAGTACGAGGCAGCCCACGGCACCGTGCAGAAGCACTACTACAAGTACCTGAAAGGGGAGAAGACCAGCTCGAATCCCATGGCTCTCATCTTCGCCTGGACCGGTGCTCTCAAGAAACGAGGGGAACTGGACAACACACCAGCGGTCGTGGAGTTTGCCCACAAGCTTGAACAGGCATGCATCGAGACCATTGAGAGCGGCATCATGACCGGTGACCTCCTGAAGGTCGCGACATCTAGCCCGAAGAACAAGCAGGTGTACACCGAGGAGTTCATTGATGCCATCGCAAACCACTTGAAGAAAAAACTCTAAAAAAACTATTGGAGGATGAAGTAATATGGCACAGAAAGCAATACGGGAGGCAGACGGCAAGCGCATGATCGCCCGTCTCCTCAAAGAGTATACCAATGGAACGTACACCATTGCTGATCGGTTTGTGACGGTGGGACCAGACACTGATGTAAAAAAGCTTCCCACGAAGTATTCCTGGCTCGCCAAAGAAAAACTCGTCGTCAAACCAGACCAGCTCATCAAACGGCGAGGGAAAAGCAAACTCCTTTTATTAAACGCGGACTGGAAGGACGCGGAGCAATGGATAAAGGGACGCATGAGCAAACCGGTCACCGTCGGCACTGTCACCGGCATCCTTGACCACTTCATCGTCGAGCCGTTCGTCCCTCACGCGGAGACAGACGAGTACTACCTCGCTATCCTCTCCAAACGAGAGGGAGACGAGATCCTCTTCCACCACCAGGGCGGCATCAACGTCGGCGACATCGACGCCAAAGCAGCCAGGCTCATGGTCCCTATCGGCACCAGTCCAACCGCCGCAGACATCCAGAGACAACTCCTCGGCAACGTCCCCAAGGAACGCCGGGAGCTCATCGCGGGCTTCATCGAAGGCATGTTCAAGTTCTACGCGGACCTCAACTACACCTACCTGGAGATTAACCCGTTCGTCGTCACCGGAAATAAAATCGTCCCCCTGGACCTCGCCGCAAAACTCGACGACACCGCTGAGTTTGTCAGCGGTAAGAAATGGGGAGGCATTGAATTCCCCTCGCCCTTCGGACGCATGCTCACCAAAGAAGAGGCGTACATCAAGGATCTTGACTCGAAAACAGGTGCTTCCTTGAAACTCACGGTGCTGAACCCTGATGCACGGGTCTGGACCATGGTCGCGGGTGGCGGCGCCTCCGTCATCTACGCGGACACGATCACGGACCTTGGATTCATGGGTGAAATGGCCAACTACGGTGAATACTCAGGTGACCCGAACGAAGAATTCACGTATCTCTACGCCAAGACGATTCTTGATTTGATGACACGCAAAAAGCACCCGAAAGGAAAATTTTTGCTCATCGGCGGTGGCATCGCGAACTTCACTGATGTCGCCAACACCTTCAAAGGCATTGTCCGGGCGTTAAAGGAGTACCAAAAGAAACTCCAGGACACCAATGTTAAAATCTTTGTCCGCAGGGGCGGGCCGAACTACAAGGAAGGCCTGCGGGTCATGCGGGAGCTCGGAGAGCAGCTCGGGGTCCCCATCGAGGTCTACGGACCAGAGACACACATGACCAAGATCGTCTCCATGGCGCTCAAAGGAGGGAAGTAGATTATGGCAGCAAAGAAAGACTACATCTTGTTTGACAAAGACACCCAAGCATTCATCTACAACATGCAGACCAACGCGGTGCAGCGGATGCTGGACTTCGACTTTGTCGCCGGCAGGAAAACCCCGTCGGTCGCCGCGATCATCAACCCGACCGGCAGCGATGGGTTCCAGAAGTTCTTCTTCGGACCAAAGGAAATCCTCGTCCCGGTGTACAAGCTGATGAAGACTGCGACTGTGAACCACAAGAACGTCGATGTGATGATCAACTTCGCGTCCTTCCGATCCGCTGCAGCGACGACTGAGGAGGCGTTTACCTACCCGCAGTTGCGCACCGTCGTCATCATCGCAGAAGGGGTCCCTGAACGTCGGATGCGAGAATTAATTGCGAAGGCAAAGCAGCTGAACAAGGTCATCATCGGGCCAGCGACCGTCGGAGGCATCGTCGCCGGTGCGTTCAAGATAGGGAACACCGGGGGGACCATAGAGAACATCATGGACTCCAAGCTTCATCGGCCAGGCTCTGTTGGTTTTGTGTCAAAATCAGGTGGGCTGAGCAACGAGGCGTACAACATTGTCTCCCAGAACACCGATGGGCTCTACGAGGGCATCGCGATCGGCGGGGACCGGTACCCCGGTACCACGCTGCTGGACCATCTTCTTCGATTTGAGAAGAACCCTGACATCAAGATGCTCGTGTGCCTCGGTGAGGTCGGAGGATCAGATGAGTACACGATTGTTGATGCGTTGAAGAAGAAGCAACTCACCAAGCCGCTCATCATGTGGGTCACCGGGACCTGCAGCAAGGCGTTCAAGACTGAGGTGCAGTTCGGTCACGCTGGCGCCAAGGCAGGCTCTGATGCGGAGACCGCGGATGCGAAGAACGCGGCGCTCAAGGCAGCAGGCGCAGTCGTCCCCAACTCCTTTGATGACTATGGCGAGAAAATCGGGATGGTGTACAAAGACCTGGTGAAGAAGAAGATCATCGTCCCCCGGCCAGAGCCACCAGCCGTGAAGGTACCCATGGATTACAACGCAGCCATCAAAGCAAAGGTGGTGCGGCGGCCAGCGAACTTCATCTCCACGATCTCCGATGACCGGGGGGAGGAGCTGCTCTACGGGAGCATGCCGATCTCCGAGGTGTTCAAGAAGGACATCGGCATCGGTGGTGTGCTGTCCATCCTGTGGTTCAAACGACTGTTGCCCGACTATGCGACCAAGTTCATTGAGATGGCGGTCATGGTCACCGCGGATCATGGACCAGCCGTGTCTGGTGCGCACAACACGATTGTGGCGACCCGTGCAGGGAAGGATTTGATCTCCTCGTTGGTCTCAGGGATGCTCACCATCGGGCCACGGTTCGGTGGTGCTATCGATGGTGCAGCCCAGATGTTCTCTGAGGCGTACGACGCTGGGAAGACACCTGCCCAGTTCGTCAATGATATGAAACAGAAGGGAGTCAACATCCAGGGCATCGGGCATCTGGTGAAATCCATCCACAACCCTGATATGCGTGTCACGATCATCAGCGGGTACGCCAAGAAGCATTTCAAGAGCACCCCGTTGCTTGACTACGCCAGGGAGGTTGAGAAGATCACGACCTCGAAACGAGATAACCTTATCCTGAACGTGGACGGCTGCATCGGCATTTGCTTTGTGGACCTGCTCCGCTCAGAGCTTGGGACGAAAGAGGCGGACGAGTACATCAAGATGGGTGCGCTCAACGGCTTGTTCGTCCTGGGGCGCAGCATCGGACTGATCGGTCATTATCTGGATCAGAAGCGTCTGAAGCAGGGCTTGTACCGTCACCCCTGGGATGACATCGCGTACATGCTGCCTGAGAAATAACGCGGTGACTCCGTGAGAGAGAAGCTACGTCTCGTGGCTTCTCACCTCTTTTTTTTTTAGAGTTATTACTCCCAGTACATGAAAATACGAAGGAGAGGAGAATAGGCTCCTGCGTCAACTCCCTTCAGCGTTACTTCATCAGAGAGATCTCAATGGATGAGACGTTCGAGGTACGGCCCTCTTCGTTGGTGATAGACTCGGTTCCGATGCGTATCTCCTTGATTTTTGCGTCGGTGACAAACCGGTTCCTGGTTATCTCCGCTGCATCCACTGCTCTGCTGATAGCTCGGCCACGTGCTTTGATGATGACTTCAGTTGATCCGCTGTTGAACTGCGTAACGACTGCAAGAACGTAGCTCATCGGTGGTTTGTTTCCTACATAGATCACGTTTTCTTCGCTTTCTTCTTTTGCTGTCATAACTATACCTCTCCGTTTGGTTCCGAGATTAACAGCCGGTCTTAAGGGTCAATTGATTTATATACGTTTCGTCCTTTCTTCTCCTATACGATGGAGGCATTAATGATGTGTTTGACCTTCATGAGCACGTCGCTGGGGTTCGTACCCAGGATGCGGATCATCGGCTCTTTCCCCATGCCGCCTTTGTCGTAGATGATGTCTGGGGTTCTCCCCAACGTGGTGATCGCTTGTTTCGTCCCCCAGTCCATGGTGGAGACTGCGGTGGCTGGCTCATGTGTACGCTCAAAGGTGCCGATGACAAGCCCAATGGTGCCGCACAGGTCCACGGTTTTCTGTGTGAACCGTATGTTGAGTGCTGAGCGAATCGTCGGGTTAAATTCCATGGCAGCAAGCACGATAGAGGCGACATGCTTCGACACGCCAAACTCCAGGGTGCCGCACAGCAGGGGGCGCTCCTTGTGCTTAATGATCCGGCCGTCAATCGCACAAACCTCATCACGAGTTGATGCCAACGGCAGGGCGTACACGAAGTTCATGCCGACCTCAGGGATGAACCACGGAGGAAGCATGGTGATCAGCTGCTGCACCGCGTCTGTCAACTCCAGCCAGACGGTGAACTGATCGTTTCTCCGCAGCAGCGGGGGGACAAGTACAGACGGTGCATGGTTCAGCACATCAGCGCCTTTCCCCGGGGTGTACCCCTGGTGGATCATCCCCCAGACGATGTGTTTTGCTTTTTGAACTGCCTCCACGGGATGAGTTCCTTGTGCTAGGAGCCCGGTGATGAGCGCAGATAGCGTGCAGCCTGACCCGTGGGCCTGCTTCTCAGCAATGCGAGGAAGGATAAACTTATGGAACTCTTTTCCATCGTACAGCACGTCGACTACCAGCTCGTCGGTGAAATGACCGCCTTTCACCAACACATACTGAGGACCAAACGACGCAAGGTTTTTACAGGCGTTCTGCACATCAGCACGTGTCCTGATCTCCGCTCCCGTCAGGGCACTCGCCTCAGGGATGTTCGCTGTGATCATCAGACTGTCTGGCAGTATGTCTTTTTGTAACGCAGCTACGTAGTCAGCATCAGCCAGGGTATCGCCACTGGTGGCCACCATCACCGGGTCGACGACTGGGTGCAGCTGCATCTGAGCAAGCTTCTTCCCAACAGCCTTGATGATGTCCTTGGAGTACAGCATCCCGGTTTTCACGGCAGCAACAGGAAAATCCTCACGCACACTGTCCAGCTGGTTGTTAATGACTGAGAGCGGCACTTTTTTGATGCTGTGGACGTGCTGGGTGTTCTGTGCCGTCACACAAGTTACGACAGTCGTCCCATGTACACCCAGGTACGCAAAAGCCTTCAGGTCAGCCTGGATCCCCGCGCCACCTGAGGAGTCTGATCCTGCGATGGTTAAGGCAACCTTCTGTTCCATTCACAGGAGACAACACTTCTGGATTTATATGGATTTTCTGAAGTACATATTTCTCAGCAGCAAACAACAGTGGTTCACCACGATGCACATCATGGTCACCTCCTGTTTTTCAAAAAAAAATTGATATGTTTTCTTAGGTATCCCGTTCGTACGGAATGAGATTCCCATCATCTTGCTCTTCGAACAGTGGTATCTGCTTCGGTGCGGTTTTATGATCTACAAAGACATAGTTTTTTTCCGTCATACTCTTTGAATCCCTCCTGTGGTTCTGTGTGGTCAAGAATTGATGAGAATCAGGAAAACAAAGGCGTGGTAGTCGCAGCAGTGCCCCCGAACTCTCCTACTTCTCTCTCCAATTTTTCTGTAATAAGTGTATAGTACATAAGCCTTCGTATTTGTGCAAAAAAACCATGCGTAGTCATGGCAAGAACCGCATCGCGGTGAACAAAAAAGGGAAGGATGCTGGTCTCACTAGGAGGGATGGGATGCACTCTACAACTACCAGCTAAATTCCTTCCACGCCAAAGAATTCAGTAGTCTTTTAAGAACCTTGTTTGTAGCTAGCTACGCAAGTATGTACGCAGATGCAGTGGTAGTGCACCCTGGTTTACCAGGTTAACCCAGGAGGGGGTAAATTTATATGCTCCTTTTTTTTTACCACACCCAGGGGAACCAGATGCCTTTTTCCTCAACGGAATGGTGTAGATGAATGTCTGAACTCACGTTGGATGAGCCCGGGAAGACCATCTTGCTGCTGGGAAACGAAGCGATCACACGGGGAGCCCTAGAGGCAGGGATCGATGTCGCCACGACGTATCCTGGGACGCCGTCCTCAGAGATAGCAGATACGTTCTCTGCCATTGCTCGAGATGCGACACGGCAGAAGAAGGACCCTGGGTTCTACTTCCAGTACTCCACGAACGAAAAAGTCGCACTAGAGGTCGCTGCTGCTGCGTCGTTCTGCGGGCTGCGGTCGCTGACCTGCATGAAACACGTCGGGTTGAACGTGGCTGCTGACACCTTCATGACCTACATGTACGTCGGGTGTCGTGGTGGCCATCTGATTGTATCCGCTGATGACCCGTCGTGTCACTCCTCGCAGAACGAGCAGGACAACCGGTACTTCGCGCTGTTTGCCTCCGCACCGATGCTGGAGCCGACGACGCCACAAGAGGCAAAGGAGATGACCCGTCTCGGCTTTGAGCTCTCTGAGCAGCTGCACCTGCCTGTGTTGCTGCGGACGACCACACGGTTGAACCACGCCCGCGGTCCTATCACGCTTCATGAGATGACACAGCCACGCAGGGAAGGCCATTTCGACAAAGACCCCTCGTTGGTCACGGTGCCAGCAGTCGCCCGGGCGAACCACCCGGTGCTGCTCAAGCGTCTCGCAGAGGCAGAGAAGATCGCAGAGACATCCCCGTTCAACGAGGTCATCACTGTGGGATCACCCAAGGATGTCGGTGTCGTCACCTCTGGTGTCTCCTACACGTATGTCAAAGAGATGGCAGAAGAACTGCACCTCAATGTCCGCATCTTGAAGCTGGGGATGACGCATCCGATCCCCCGAAAGATGTGCACAGAGTTCATGGCCTCCTGCACAACCCTGATTATCGTCGAAGAACTCGAGCCGTTCTTAGAGAACCAGTTCAAGGCACTGGCGTTTGACACGGGCGCAAAGGTGAAGATCCTTGGGAAATCCAGTGGTCATTTCTCCCGTCTGTACGAGTACACCCCTGATAGTGTCGCAGAGGCGTTCTCAAAGATCTTCAAGGTGAAGAACCCGTTCACATCACCAGTCACCTCTTCATTGAAGTTGCCGCGTCGTCCACCGTCACTGTGTCCTGGCTGTCCGCATCGGGCAACGTACTATGCGGTGAAGAAGGCAGCAGACAAAGACACGATTTATCCCACAGACATCGGGTGTTACACCCTTGGCAAGGAGCCGCCGCTGCAGACTGCTGACATCCTCCTCTGCATGGGGTCGAATGCAGGGATGGCGTGTGGGTTTTCTGTTGCCACGGATCAGAAGATCATCTCGTTCATGGGTGATTCGACGTTCTTCCACTCAGGCATTCCACCGATCATCAATGCGGTGCATCACAACCATGATGTCGTCATCACCGTGCTGGATAACCGGACGACTGCGATGACCGGTCATCAGCCACACCCTGGCACCGAAATTGACGGCATGGGTAAGCCTGCGAAGCTGATCAAGGTCGAAGATGTCGTCAAAGGCTGTGGCGTACAGCACGTGGAAATCGTTGATCCAAACAAGATCAAGGAGACTACAGAGGCATTCAAACGCGCCCTGGAGTTCAAAGGTACCTCTGTGGTGGTGAGTAAGTCACCATGCATCCTGCTGGAGGTGCAGCGGAAGAGGAAGGCACGAGAAACCATCCAGTTGTACCATATTGATCAAGAGAAGTGTAAGCGGTGTAAGACCTGTATCGGCAGGTTCGGCTGCCCCGCGTTGTACTTCGCGGAGGACGGCAGTGTGCATATTGACCCTGCACAGTGCAACGGGTGTGGGAACTGTGTGCAGGTCTGTCCGTTTGGTGCGATTTCCGCAGTGGAGGAGAGTCCATGAGCAAGAAGATCAGCATTGTTCTGACTGGTGTGGGCGGACAAGGGGTCATCACCGCTGCTAATATCTTAGGGAAAGCTGCCGTCAGAGCACAGGTCGGGGTGTTTGTCTCTGAGATTCACGGGATGGCGCAGCGTGGCGGCGCGGTGGTCTGCACAGTCCGGATGGGTGATGTTTCTAGTCCGCTGCTGCCGAGTGGCACTGCTGATGTCCTGCTCAGCACTGAGCCGGTAGAGGCGTTGCGTAACATTGGCTATGTCCATAAGAAGACAAAGATTATCACAGACATCAACCCGGTGATTCCATTCACGGTCGCCGTGGGTGGGGAGCAGTACCCACAGACGGAGGCGTTGTTCAAGGAACTCAGTGCGCATGCCCAGGTCTTCAAAGTCGATGCGTTGAAAATAGCTAAGGAGGCTGGGGCGGTGATTACGAAGAACACAGTGATGCTTGGTGCGCTTGCTGCTGCTGGGGTACTACCCTTTTCCCCTGACGTGTTGTTAGACACGATCCTTGAGGGCCTCCCTGACAAGTACAAGGATGTGAACAGGAAAGCGTTTCAAGCAGGGATGAAGGCTCTACGGAATAAATAAGAGTTGTCGAAAATCACTGATTATCCCATAGTGTCTCCGGTATAGAACTCTACGATATCTTTCTCGTAATCCGCTTATGACTATCGTCGACGTTTTCGATACACCACGATGATGAACGTTATCGCGATAACCATGATGAGGAGTTCAAACCCAGGTATGCCTTTCTCTTCTGTATAACTACTCAGCCCAGATGCCGCGTTAAATGTGTAATCCCAGGTGCCGTCACCATCAGCATCAACGAGATAGTCACCGTTGTCTAGTTGCACTGTTGTCTCAAGATTAGTTGTACCATTGTGGAATACATCGTAGGTCCCATCACCATTTGTATCCAAGAGATAACCAATCGTCCCAACATCGACTGCGTCTATGAAGATGATTTTCTGAGACGAAACAGCAGTATTGTTATCAGTGACTGTGACGATGATCGTGTATTTTCCTGCTGTGCTCCAACTATGGTTTCTTATACACGGGGTGGCGTTTGGTAAAAACTCACTATATTCAACGATACCATCTCCCCATGTGAATGTATACTGGAGTGTGTCGTTATTTGCATCTGTCGATACTACCTCGTACACATAACTGATGTTCACATGTCCTGTTATAGGGCCAGTAATCGTTGGCTTAGTAGGGGGCGCTGGGGCCAGGGATGCAGGTAAGATGGTGGCGACCGTCGAGTCGGTATTCGTCCCACTTGCGTTATCCCCCACCGTAAGTGTGACAGTGAACGTGCCTGCTGTTGTGTAGATGTGTGTGACGATTTCCCCTGATCCTGTTGTATTATCGCCGAAGGTCCAGGTCCAGTTCGTCAGATGGCCATCGGTGTCATAGCTCAGCGATCCGTTAAAGGCCACTGGTACTCCAACAAATCCTATGTAGGGTTCACCAGCTGATGCGTCAGCAACCGGATTAGCGTTTGCCGCTGGTTGGGAGGGAGGTGATCCACCACCGCCTGGTTGGTCTGCTGTGGTAAATATCAGAGAGTAATTGGAGGTGAGTACATTGCCGAGGATATCTGTCGCGTTCCATCCTATGGTGACGGTGTACGTTGTTGTGTACTGGAGGTTCGATGAGGGATTAATGGTAAGTGTGGTATTCTCATCATTCCAACTGCATGTTGCTGCAGCTGAAGGTGAGATGCTCAGATTTCCTTCAACAGTCGTTTGATTCATCGCTGTATAAAAGATGATGATGATATTTGTTGAAATAGAGACGCCGGTGCTTCCATTGGTTGGGCTAGACGTATTGATCTGAGGAGAATAGACGAGCGGGAGGTAATCGCCTCCTGTTGTTATTTCTCCTGAGCAGGTGTAAGGTAGGAGCGTATCTCCTATTCCATCATGGTCGGTGTCAATTCCTGTATAGTCATCCCAGTAGTTACCACCAAGATATGGGCCGGTCATGACGTTTGTACCAAGGGTTCTTGTGGTGTTCCATGAATTGTTACTATCACCGTCCAAATCAACATTTTCTGTATTAGAGTAAAAGTAGTTGTCGTATATGTCATTACTATTACATGATGAATTTATATGGATACCAGTGTCATGATACACAACATAGTTCGATGTGATAGTGTTTTCTGAAGAATTATAGAACAGCACAATACCTAGAGTATTATTATAAAAGAAATTTGTATCGATAGTGTTGAAATCTGCTTCTCCAGATAAGATTAAGCCGGCGGCGTCATTCCAATACACAAAATTTTGATTTATTGAATTATTGTGTGAGTTTGAATACATAACAACCGCTGCGGCAGAATTGTTGTTGATGAAATTCGTTGTGACATTATTGTGATTTGCTTCATCAATAAAGACACCGAAAGAATTGTCATAAATGACATTTAACATCAACGTGTTGTATGAAGAATTCGTGGTGAGGTTAACTCCCATCCAAGAGTTGTTATAAATCGAATTTAAGAGGACGGTATTATTGGAACACTCGGATCCAGAGAGTTCGATTCCTGAATCACCATTAAAGCGAATCGTATTTGCTACAATTGAGTTATTATTAGATGAACGGTACGACGAATGGTGGGTCTCTATTCCTATGCAGGAGTTATTCGAGATAATGTTTTCGAAGACTGTATTATACTCTGCATTGTCAAGAGATATCCCTGACAGTGAATTGTTAAAGATGGAATTGTAACTGACGTTATTATAATCTGAATAGGTAAGATTCATACCATCACCTGAGTTATTGAAAATAGTGTTTAAGGTGATATGATTACTACCTCCGCCACTCACTATAATTCCTGTGCCCGAATTGTTATGAATTGTATTTGATTCAACCGTACAATTACTGCCGACAAGATACATACCAGCACTTTGATGGTTGCTGCATATTTCAGAAGACGTGATTGTAGTATTGGTTGAAGAACTAAAGTAGATACCTATATAGGTATTGTTGTAATAGTAATTTGAGTCTAGGGTGATATTACCAGATGAACCAAGGTTAATTCCAACGTAGCTATTGTTCATCAAATAGCACGAGTCTACCGTGATATTGTCTGAGGAGAATATTACAATTCCAAATGTAGAACGTGTAAGAGAACAATTAATTATTGAAATATTTTGAGAAACAAGAACACCGATTCCACTATCAACGAAGGACATTTGGTGGTTGTCTTGGATTGTGAAATTTGAACAATTAATGAGAATAACTGCACCGGCATCCGATGGAACTGTCTGTTGCGTGTTATTATTCAAGTAGCAATACAAGGGTTGTCCATTGACCGTGTTGCTTTCAACAACAATATGTTCTATATCATCAAGGTAATAATCACTAAAAACGATACTATCGTTAAAAAAAGTATTATCGGCATATGTGCTGTACGGCGAATACGATGCTGCAAGACCAATTGTATGATTTCCAATTGTGTTATTTCTCGCTGCACAGTAGTCACAAGAATAAAGGTAGATACCATATGATAGATTAGTAGCATTTCCATTGAGAGTTGTAGTTAAAGTTGCGGTTGCGTTACCATTTAACGTGTTATTAGAAATTGTACAGTTCGGTGAATCCCAAAGATATATATCAACATGAGATTCCAAGAGCTGCAAAGATTGGATGGTATTATTCGATATCGTATTATTATTGCAAGAATCAACGTAGATACCGCACGATCGTTCAGAATTTGTTATAAAAATACTATTGCTACTGATATTTGTGTAGTTTCCTAGTACGTAAATTGCATAGACAACGGTTGTACCATTAATGGTAAACCCACTGATATTAACCCTATCAGCAGTCACATTGACAACGTACTCATTAGAGGAGCCGTTAATAATGGTAGTAGCTAGGTTTTCACCACGAAGACTAATGGATTTGTTCACCACAATGCATTCATTGTATGTACCAGCATACACCTGAATGGTGTCACCGTCTGCTGAGGCATTGATTGCATCTTGAATGGAGGTGTAATTCCCAGGTCCTATTCCTCCGACATAGAACATCGTTGCTGTACACGTGTCGACCGAATGGCTGAAGAAGAAGCAGCTTCCTATTATACACAT
>JAFGML010000054.1 GCA_016927555.1 Thermoplasmatota archaeon | reverse complement strand
CCAGCCGTCATCGAACAACACCACGACATTGGACGTCGGGTACCCACATGAGGAGACCAAGTAGGCTACGATGTCCTCAGCGAGGTACAACCCACCGTTCCCCAGCTTCGTCTCGTTCTTCTCAGGGAAGTTGGCCGCGGCGATCAACACCGCCCACTGGTGAGACCCTGAGTCAACTGAGGTTGGGTTCTGCACGGTGACCGTCACACTAGCAAGATCAGAATAGTCTGTCCCATCAGAGGACCGGGCATCAATCGTGTACTGCCCATTCCCAATCTCGTACGTCACCCAGTCGTAGCTCCACAGCGTCGTCCCGTCAACCGGGATCCAGTTACCCTCGTTGACGCGAATCTCAACACTGAGAATCTCATCCTCAGCATTAGGGTCACTGGCTGAGCCACTGATCATCACAATCCCAAACACCACAGCACCAGCAGACGGGTACGACATCTCTACACGTGGTTTCCGGTTGATCAAAGAGAAATTCGATCCAAAAAAACCAGTGAATACACTCACGAGTACAATCGCAACGACGATGACGACAGCACCAGTGAGGATCCATTTATATTTCATTGTTCTCAATATATATAGAGTCTGAGTACCCCTTTAAAACCTTTGTTGCACACCCCTTACCAGTAGAACACCTAAAAATTACGCTTCTTGAAGTGCTCATAGCCTTTATTTTCCAACACCTGCTTGCCTTTCCCATCGAGCAGCAGGATGTCTTTCTTCCGGGTGACTTTGCCTATCGCAGTCAACTCAAAACCGTGTTGTGCCATCACGTTGTGCACCGCATCAAACCGGCCTGCTGGCAGGGTCACCAACAACTCATAGTCACCCCCGAAATGCAAGGCAAGCTCATAGGGGTCAAACCGGTAGTTCTTCTCCAGCAGCTCAAAGGACTGCAGCGCAAGAGGCACCGCGCTTTTCTTAATCTCAAACCCCACGTTGTTGAGCTCCTGCAGCTGATACAACGAGGCAGACAACCCATCTGATAAATCCATAGAGGAGGTGATCACCTTCTGCTGTGCAAGAACCCTGCCCTGCCGCAGGTTCGGCGTCGGTTCCAGCAACGCCTTGGACAGCACGTTCTCAGCAACATGCCGTTTCAACGCATAGTACCCCGCACCGGCCTTCCCTAGCGTCCCGGTCACCGCGACCACATCACCAGGGCACGTCCCAACCCGTGACATGAACTCGTCTTTCTTCACCGTGCCAAACGCACTCCCACACAAGGTGATCTCCGCGGTCTCCTTTGTATCCCCCCCAACGATCGTGGTGCCATTGGCAACCGCACACGCATCAGCTCCGCTGGCAAGCTGCGTGAGAAACACTTCAGAGGTCTCCTTCGGCAACCCAAAGGAGAGCACCAACCCAAGGGGAGTACCACCCTTGGCTGCGATATCACTGAGGTTGATTGCGACCAGGAACCAGCCCATTTGGAACGGCGTCATCTGCACCGGGATGTGGGTCTGCTGATACATCATATCCGTCGTCACTAGCAGGTACTCCTTGCCCATGTCGATGGCTGCACAGTCATCACCAATACCACTGCTGGCTGTGCCTTTCGTCAGCACCTCAGCGATACGCTGAATCGCCATCCGTTCCCCAAGATCCGCTAAGAGTTTCACATTCACCCACAACCCAACCGTCATTCAAAAAGTTTATCACAACCAAGGGGTTTCGCCCTACAAGGCGATGCTTCTTGAAGAAAATGACGTACAAAGACGCAGGTGTTGACATCGATGAGAAAGAAACTGCGATACAACAACTCCTCTCCAGTATCACCACGAAACGCACAGGTAACATAGGCAAACCGCTTGGTGGACACTACGCTGGTCTCATAGAATTTGGCGCCTATGCACTCGTGCTGTGCACCGATGGCGTCGGCACCAAAGTCAAAATCGCAGAAGCACTGCAGAAGTACGACACCATCGGCATCGACTGCATCGCCATGAACGTCAACGACGCTCTCTGCGTCGGGGCAGAGCCACTCGCCTTTGTGGACTACCTCGCCATGGATGACCCCAACCCCAAGATTACAAAAGAGATCGGCAAGGGACTAGCGACTGGGGCCAAGCAAGCGAACATCTCCATCGTCGGGGGAGAAACCGCAGACCTGCCTGAACTGATTAAAGGTTTTGACCTCGCAGGCACCTGCCTGGCGTACGTCAAGAAAAACAACATCATCATGGGAGACAGAATCAAACCAGGTGACGTCATCATCGGACTCTCAAGCACAGGGATCCATTCCAACGGCTACACGCTTGCCAGGAAAGTCGTCGACGACAATCATTGTTCCTACACCGACCCGTTCCCAGACGGACTGTACAAAGGAAAAACCATCGGTGCAGTGATGCTTGAGCCGACACGAATCTACGTCAGAGAAATCATCGAGCTGTTCAAAAAAGTCAAGGTGCACGGACTCGCCCATATCACCGGCAGCGGACTATGGAACATCCCACGTCTCAAAGAAAACGTACGCTACGTCATCGACGACCCACTGCCACCACAACCAATCTTTCAGTTCCTGCAGAACTACGGCAACATCGATGACTACGAGATGTACCAGATCTTCAACATGGGCATGGGACTGGCAGTGGTGGTGAGCCGTACAGATGCAGAAAAGACGATGACAGTGCTAAGGAAGTATTCAAAAGCAAAGGTGAAGCGCGTCGGCACAGTGCAGAAGGGAACTGGCGTTGATGTGCCACATCTCCGCTTGACCTACCAGTAAAAAAATTGCATGTTGTGTCGTATGAACATCGGACCTGTTGACATCCCGAATCGTTTTGCACTTGCACCACTCGCAGGCATCAGCTGCACCGCATTCCGCCTGCTGTGTAAAGAAAATGGTGCAGGGTTAATCTACACCCAGATGATTGATGCTGAGCTCATCAGTGGAAAGACACCACACGAAGTCAAAGCGTTTCTCAATATCTGCGACAGAGAGCGACCCGTGACAGTGCAGCTCATCGGTGCTGAAAAAAACATTCTTGTCAAAGCAGTGCACGCTGTTGAACCGTACGCTGATTTCATTGATCTCAACGTCGGCTGCATAGAAGAGGATTACCTAGCGAAAGGCTGTGGCGCTGCGCTCCTCAAAGATCCTCCTCAACTAGCTTCTTTGCTTCGTGCGATGGTAAAGGCAACCAAAAAACCAGTGACCGCGAAGATCCGCATCGGCTGGGACAACCAACACATCAACGGCGTCACCATCGCCCAAATCATTGAGGATGCGGGAGCTGCGGCAGTCTGCGTCCATGGCAGGACAGCGGACCAGGGGTACGCCGGGAAAGTCAACTGGACGATTATGAACCAGATTAAACAAAAAATTCATATCCCAGTCATCGCAAATGGCGATGTCACCAGCTACGACCAAGGACTAGAATTGCTCACCAAAACCGGCTGTGATCTCGTGATGATCGGCAGGGAAGCGCAACACCGCCCCTGGGTGTTCAGCAAAGACTCTGTTGACATCAAACAGCAGATCCTGCGGTTCATCGACCTGTACGAACAGTATGAGCAGCGACAAGAGCCAGTGGAAGTCGCAGACCATGTGTACTGGATGCTACGGGATTTCAAGACAACAGAAGACACAAAAAAAGTCCATCTCATCACCTCCATTCCTCGCATCAGACGCTACGTGAACCGGCTATCGTAGCAGTAGGATCAACCCTACGATGAGAGGTTCGTGTAAAAAGTAGATGATGAGGGAGTGACGGCCGATATAGCTCAGGCCACGCACAGGAGCTGTGGACCGTTCTGTGAGCGTGAACTGCCGTAAACCACCGGCATAGATAGTATTTCCTACAAAGACACCGAGTAAGACGATACCAAAGTAGGGCAGCAGTGGTACGTAATCAACAGACGAGAACGCCGCTGGCACAAACCCCAGCCACAGCAACCACGGGAAATCAACGGTGAACATCCGAAGACCAATCCCAAGGAGGATCACAGCAACCCCGAGAATGAGCACTGGGATCCGATACCGAAGGACTGGATAGGCAAGCAGAATGGACAAACCAATACAATGAAGGACACCAAACACAACATACCCGTGTCCTAGGTACGCCCAGGTCGCTAGGGTGACCAGCATTCCTAACCCAAAAATAAACAGTCCTCGTTTGAGAAACTTCCAGGCGAGCTGCTGACGGGTCATGACTGCGTGTGCTCTCGCATAGCTGATGGTGAGAGAAACACCGACGAGCAGCAGGAATACCGAAGCAAAAGGATATGCGGAAAGAAGAAACATTCCTTTATAACGACTCAACGAAATTATACCAAAAAAATTGAGGTCGTAGATAATGTGATACGCTATCATTATTATTACAGCGATACCCCGGGCGACATCGATTTCCCAGAATCGATCTGTTTTTTTCGTACTCACACGTAGACGAAACTGAATGGAGAATTAATAAACCTACTGTAAAAAAAAAAAAGAAGAAGAGTAGCGGGGAATGGATTTGAACCATTGGTCTACGGGTTATGGGCCCGTCGGGATTTCCTGACTACCCCACCCCGCTATACAGAGGAGTCTCCAGCAATCAGTATCGGAGTATCTCTCGGGAATACTGTTGCTCATACTTAAACCTAGCCCACCCTACTCCCTATGGCCCAGAGAATCAGAAGGTTTTAATACTTAAACAGGGGAATATACTAGGAGGAGAGATGATGGAGAAGAAACTCGAAACCCGTTTGATAAAACGGCGTTCGCAATTTCCCACCGTGTGCATCTACTGTGAGAAGACGATCCCAGCCAACGACCTCCACTACGTCGAACAAGGCATGACAGAGCACATCCACTCGTTGATTGCACGGAAATATTGCGCCACCTGTTTTGAAAAGCACGGGGACAACCTGCTGTTAAAGGACAAGCGCTGAGACAGCGGGTCGTCCGGTACTCGTTATCTGTCCAAACCTTTTTCATTACGATACAGTATTAGCCTACGGTTTCGACGCAGGGGTACCCGAGCATGGTCTAAGGGGTAGGGCTTAGGACCCTATGACGCAGGTCTCCGCGAGTTCAAATCTCGTCCCCTGCACT
>JAFGML010000053.1 GCA_016927555.1 Thermoplasmatota archaeon | reverse complement strand
GGTGCAGGTAGGTGCAGTGTTGTCAATATATTTGGAGGTATCATTGGTCGACCAGGGGTCAAGATAATTGGTGGCATTATCCATCGCATAAATACGGATGGTGACCGCACCGTCCTCATCAGTCCCAGACGGCACATTCCAGTCGTAGTACCACAACGTACCATTGCTCTCCGTCATCGACGTATTCGTGGTATCACCATTCCCTGCTGTAGAGATATTGATGATGACTGAGGTAAGGTCAATGCCAGAGCCACCCTCCGTGAAGTTGGCGTAGATACGAACCGTATCAGCATCCTTGTAGTACGTCCGAGCGTTGTTAAACCCAATCGTGCAGGTAGGTGCGGTGTTATCAATGGCCTTTGACTCATCTTGTGTTGGATAGGAACCAAGTGTGTTAGTTGCGTTATCCGATGCCCAGATGCTCACCGTGAATCCACCATCCTCATCAGACCCAGACGGAATCGTCCAGTTGTAGTACCACAAGGTATTATTGTTCCGTGTCATCGACGTATTCACTAAATCACCGTTTCCTGCCGTGGCGATGCTCACGTACACAGTGGATTCATCTATCCCTGAGGGATCCGCGGTGAAGTTCGCATAAATCTTTAAGACTTCCCCAGCCTTATAATAAGTACGTGTGTTGTTGTAGGCAATAGTACACGAAGGTGCGCTGTTGTCAATACCCTTAGCAGCATTTGGTGTCGGATAAGGATTGAGATAATTGGTTGCATTATCTTGTGCGTAGACATTAATGGTCACTCCACCGTTCTCATCAGCCCCAGCAGGTACCAACCAATCGTAGTACCAGCGGGTGTTGTTGGATTCGGTCATGGTTGTATTCGTGACATCACCATTCCCTTGGGTGGTAATGTTAATCACTACTGTTGCTGGATCGATTCCTGCAGTAGTGGTAAAGTTTGCGTAGATACGAACATAGTCTAACGCCTTGTAGAAGCTCCGTGAGTTGTTGAACGCTATCGTGCACGTTGGGGCTGTGGTGTCAAGAGTAAACAGGTTGGTATCCGCAGTGCTGGTCCTCGTGGCATTATCAACAGCGGTTGCATTGACATAGTAGGATTCATCCTCCGTCCAGGTAATCCCGCTGGAGTCATAGACCCAGGTCACATAGCCTGCTTGAATCGTTGCGCTAATCCAACGGACACCGTCTTCCCAGTGTGTGGATGTCGCGTTGTAGTACGTTCCACCCGTAGTATTATAGAGAGTAATATTGACTCTATTTATGCCAGAGTATCCAGTGTCAGCACAGGTACCGCTGAGCTGAGCCATCGCATTGTAGTACGCCCCATTTTCTGGGACTAAAACGACAACGGTGGGGTTGTTGGCATCATATCCACAGACTGTGTCTGCTGAACCCGGTGCTGATTCTGTGTTGGTCGCATTATCTGTCGCTCGTGTGTAGAATTGGTAAAAGCCACTGGTGTTTGGGAAGTTGAAGCTGAAGGACTGTGTTATCCAGGGATCAACATCTGGGTTGCTGGCATCAGTCCAGCTTACCCATCCGCCCCACGAGGAGTTGGTCGTCGAATACCGGTAATACAAGGTGACGTAATCCAAACCACTGCCGCTGCCGTTCTCACTTGCGGTATAGGAGATGGTCTGTGGCGAGGTAGTCTTCCAGTACCCTGAAATAGCAGTCACACTGGACACAGGAAGGTCTGTATCCATGTAGAAGGTGTTGCTGTCTTTTGTACCAACGTTTCCTGCGTTATCCTTCGCTGTGGCGTTCACCACATAGGTTGTTCCATTGGTAAACGTAGGTAATCCGCTTGAGAGGTACCATGTGGTTGTTCCCGTGGCGGTGGTATTCACGACGACAGCAGACCAGGTGGTCCCATTCCAATATGTTTTGTCTGTGCTATTATAAATGGTAATGTTCACTAATGCAACACTAGAGCCACCGGTATCAGCGGCAATACCAGTGATGTTGGTCATCGTATTGTTCCAAGCCTCATTCACAGGGTTATTCATAGTAATCGTCGGGTTATTCGTATCATAAGTAAACGTCGATGAAGCAGCCGAGGTGTTCCAGTTCCCTGCACCGTCTTTACAGCTCACATTGACGATGTAGATAGTGTCTGTGAGCCAGCTAGTCGGGAAGGTGCCCATGTTGTCGTTGAAGTACCAGGGACGGCTCGCCCCGCTTCCTGTGAGGTTGACGGTGATGTTCCCTACACCTTCTGCATAGGCAACCCAGGTGGTCTGAGAGGTGTTCCAGTAAGTATGATCCGTGCTGTTGTAAATCGTCAGGTTCACCAATAGCAGGCCTTGCGCATCAGTGGCAGTACCTGTGATGTTCGTGTCAATTGCTGAGCCTGTGCGGTAGTATCCGTTATCAGCAGGAACAGTGATGGTTGAGGTGGGTAAATCAACATCGTACCCAGCGATAGCATCTGCCCCACCCGGTGCATCCTCGAAGTTGGTCGCGTTGTCTCTGGCGCGACAGTAGAATTCGTAGAACCCACTGCCGTTGGTAAAGGTAAACGTCCAGGAGTTGGTGACCCAAGGATCAGCGTCTACCTCACTGGTGACCCAACTGTCGCCGAAGGAGGCGTTATCTGCATCGTAACGATAGTAAAGGGTGACATTCTTGAAACCGCTTCCTTGATCAACAATACTTGTATAATTGAACACGCGAGTACCTGCACTCGTCTTCCAGTAGACGAGAGTGTCGTTGACTTCTGATCGTGGTTTGAAAGTGTCTATGTACATTGTATGGCTGTCTTCGGTTCCAACGTTTCCTGCTTGATCCTTTGCTGTGGCATTGATATAATACGTTGATGCATTCATCCAGGTTGGTAATCCACTCGCATTATACCAAGATGAAGTACCGGCTACTGTGAAATTCACTACGACAGCGCTCCAGGTGGTTCCGTTCCAGTACTTATGTCCAGTGACTGCTGTTGCATTGTAAATAGTGATATTCACAAGATCAAGACCTGAGCCGCCAGTATCTTCTGCAGTACCTGTGATGTTCGCCATGGCGTTGTACCACGTCGTATCACCCGGTGTTGTGATGGTGACGGACGGCGCATCGGTATCATAGATGAAGGAGTTGCTATCTGCAACTGCTTCTGTGTTTCCTGCGGTGTCGGTTGCTGAGGAGTTAATGATATAGGTCTTTCCACTGGTCCAAGTTGGCAACTCTGTTGTTTTATACCAAATGGTGGAATGTAGTGTCGTCGCAAGGTTTGTTGCTGCGAGCTCCCAGCTGTTCCCATCCCAATATTTGTTATCAGTATCATTGAAAATGGTGATAGTCACTGAGGCTGGACCTGAGAAGGTATCGCTGACTACTCCTGAGATATTGGTAAGAGAGTTATTCTTTCCACTGTCGGACGGTGTGTTAATGGTGGAATCCGGGGCGGACACATCATAACCACAGTAGGTATCATTCGTGGTCAACGCTCCTTCAACGTTGCTGACGTTATCAGTCCCTCTGGTGAAGAAACCGTAATAACCGCTTCCGTTGGAGAACGTGAAGCTGAAGGAGACGCCGCTCCAGGGTGTTGTATCGTTTCCAAAGCGGACCGCACCTCCCCAGCTGCCGTTATCAGCACTATACCGGTACCAGAGGGCAACCCGTTCAAGGCCACTGCAGTTATCAGCTGCAGTCCCAGCAATTGCTAAAGGATTGTCGGATGCTTTCTTCCAATATCCAGAAATAGCGCTTGCTGAGGTAACAGGAGCAAGAGCATCAACAGTCAAATTGTTTGAATTCGCAAAATTACTACACGCGCTATCATTCGTTCCTTTGAGAAAGATGCCTTGGTCATTGTTGGCATAATTATACAGACCTGCAGTTCCTGCATCAGCAAGAGCGGGCACACGGAATTTTATGGTATCGAAGTGGGAGGCATTTGCTGAAATATTTGCTGTGATATAGAAGGTCACCGAGGTGTTGATGTCTGTACTTAAATTGAAATTCCAGCTTTCTGTTGTTGCCGCGTATGTCGTTGTTTTTATTCTAGTATCCTCATCACTTTGGAAACCAGTCGTCGCACCAGATTCAGACCATATTGATAAAGTGGAGATGTCGAAGTGTGTGCCGTTCACATCTGTCGTGAGTTTAAGCGTGGTTGCATTGAGTTCTTCGAGGTAACAACTGTTATTATCTAGTCCTTCATAAATAATGGCATCATTACCACTGTTCCACCCACCACCTTCAGCAGCATCATACGCTTTTACATGCTTCCAGTACAACGGGTGTTTACATCCTCTACCAGTACCAAAAGTACCTGAAGCAGGAGCAGTTCCATTGAGTACTGTTTCATCATTGTTGTATCGATCATTATCAATGACATCATCAAGGAATATGCAGTCCACAGTCCAGTCGTACTCTCCTCCATCTTCATTATCATCGTAGAACCACATGTCATCCCCAGCCTCTGCACCCCAATCATTTGATTGGTCAGTATATGATAGATTCTGACCAATACTAGGTGCAGTTCCTGCTAGAAGCGTGTCAGCTGTTGTCGTTAAGGTAAAATTTAAGACTAACACATCGGTCTGACTCTGCTTCACATACGCCGCTGGTGCACCATTGTTGGTCACATTTGTTGTACTGACCGGTGGTACAAAGACGACGGTAAAAGCAACTGCGACAAGCATAAGAACAACCAGCATGCTTGTCAGTTTACTAGCCTTCCACATTCCATGTTTTTCTGTTTGCATATTCCCCTCACACACCTCATTTTATTGGTTCAACTCTAATTTATTCTCCTTAACACTAATTCATTCTGTTGGTTTTCTCTCCCGCCACAACACCCATTCATATTGTGACGACCACTGAGGTATGAAAAACAGATATCCCTTTATAAGTATTATTATAATTTTAAAGACAAGGAAAACCAAAGGAAAAGCCTTTAGTCAGGATGCAGAGCAATCATCGTGTTCTTCCTTAGGATAAGCTGCTCTTTCGACAATGACCCCAGGATGGTGTCCAAGCGCTGAGGGTCAACGTTGAGTTGCCGTTGGAGTTCTTTGAAAGAACAATCCTGCTTGAGTACCATCCGCAAAATAGCAGCTCGTATCTGTCGGTCAGAGCCGCTAAATCGTGATTGTGAGGTTTTTGGTTTAATGCCTGTTGTTTTTGCGGTCATGTGGAGAGCGCCATAATCCATGAGTGCATTATGCCAGGTGCGGCTGTTTCCTTTCGGCAGACAGCGTTCAGCAAGCTGCCAGAGCTGCTGGTCAGGGACTGACTCAGGAAGGTAAAATTCCTTGATGAAGATGCGGCGAATGTTGGTGTCGACTGCTACGAGATTAGCATTGGTTGCAAAAATTTGAACAGCATGCGCAGTGTAGCGCCCAACACCACGGATATCATGGTAGTGCTGCATGGCTCCTAGGACATCACCATCGAACGCTGAGACAATGGTTTTCGCAGCCTGATGCAGACGTACCGCACGGGTGTTGTACCCAAGTCCCATCCACGCCTCAAGCACCTCTGCGCGTGATGCCCTCGCGAGATGCTGTATCGTCGGCCATCGACGGACCCAGTTGGAGTAATAAGTAATAACACGTGAGACCTGGGTTTGCTGCAGCATCACCTCAGAGACAAGGATTTTATATGGATCAGTTGTCTTCCGCCAGGGCAAATCACGGTGGTGCTGTCGATAAAATGACAATATTTTTCGTTGAACAGCTGTGATTTTTTTCTGTGATATCTGCATCGTAAAGGTGATGATACAGGCAGATAATCTACTTTCCGTATCAGTGAGAATGAGGGGGGGTTCTGCATCAATAATATTTTTATATTGATAATTAATAATACTTTGATAATGCAAGCACGACTCTTCACCTTTGAAAAATACAAAAACGTTATTATTTTAATTCTTATGGGCATGCTTGGGCTTATTGTCATCATTTCGACTGCCTTTGTCGCCTGGAGCTTAGTTGATAAGCTCATCCTCCATTTTGATGAGACTGAGTTTCAGACTATTGTCATTGAACTGTTTGGGTTATTCTTCCTCGTCTTAGTAGGCATTGAGCTGCTTGAGACCTTGAAAATCTATACAACAGAACAAGTGGTCCATGTGGAGATCGTGCTGCTGGTGTCACTCATCGTTGCCGCTCGAAAGATAATTGTGTTAGATTATACGAAGGTTTCCGTTGATATTTTCTTTGGTATCGCCGCTATTCTCATCGCCATTGGGGTGTCGTACTACCTGCTGAAGCGAGCATCAACGACGACAAAGAAACACAGCCGTTAAACACCAATAGTTTCCCCTTGAATATCTTTTTTTATATTTGTACTTGAATACTTTAATACCTGTTGGTTGTTCCTGCAAAGAGGAGAACGAGGCAAAAAAACCTTTTTTTATCACAAATAATATATTATATAGAAATCTTTACGAGAATGCATGGCCGTGCAAAAAAAGAAGCAAACGAAGATGCTGCGCCAAGAACTTGGGTTGCTGGATATCTTTAGTATTGCTTCTGGGGCGATGATTAGTTCAGGGTTATTTATCGTACCAGCCATCGCATACGCACGGACCGGATCATCCGTACTTTTTTCGTACATACTAGCAAGTGTGCTGATGCTGCCGACGTTAGTGTCGAAAGCCGAGTTGACAACAGCCATGCCAAAGGCAGGCGCTGATTACTTTTTCATTGATAGAAGTATGGGGCCTGCGATAGGAACCATCGGAGGGTTAGCCTCATGGTTTTCTCTTGCGGTGAAAACCACGTTACCATTAATTGGTATTGGGGCGTTTGTACAACTCTTTGCACCCTCCATTGGTGATTTGGAAGTGAAAGGTATTGCGGTTGCCTTCTGTGTTTTTTTTACACTTATAAATCTTGTGGGTGTGAAGCATACCGGTCGGCTGCAGAGTGTGCTGGTGTTTGGGCTGATTGCCTTACTCCTTGGGTACGTCCTCCTTGGAGTGTCCTCTGTCCAACACACACGCTTCGAGCTTGTCAGCTCCTTAGGCCCTGGCTCTATGGTGTCTGCAGCCGGACTCATCTTTGTCTCTTTTATTGGATTGACCAAGGTGTGCAGTGTTGCCGAAGAAATCAAACGGCCGAAGCGCAATATTCCACTCGGGTTATTTCTTGCATGGGGCATTGTCTCTCTGCTCTACATTGCCGTTGTATATGTCACCGTAGGAGTGCTCGAGCCAGCGGTATTATCAGGGACACTGATGCCAATCTCTCTTGGTGCTGAGGTGTTTCTGAGTCGCCTTGGGTTCATCGTCATGTCCATCGCTGCGGTGCTTGCGTTTTTTACGTCTGCAAACGCCGGAGTGCTGTCCTCGTCACGCTATCCCATGGCGATGGCAAAAGATCAGTTGCTACCGTGTTTTCTTAGCAAGATGTCACATCGATGTACCCCTGTCGTCTCCATCCTGATTACGGCAGGGTTCATGACTGGCGTCATCCTTATACTGGATGTCGAACAGCTCGTTCAAATCGCCTCGACTTTGGTGCTGCTGTTGTTCATTCTCATCAACCTGTCGTTGATCTTGATGCGGGAAAGCAGGATTCGTCACTACCGTCCGAGTTTCCATGCACCGTTGTACCCCTGGGTGCAAATCATCGGCATCATCGGGTACGGGGTGCTGATCTGGCAGATGGGGTGGTTCCCCCTTGCTTTGGTCGGGTGTTTCATAGGAGCAGGATTGCTGTGGTACTGGTTCTTTGCCCGGGATAAAATCTGGCGCGAGTACTGCCTGCTGCACATCATTGAGCGACTGACTGGTGAGAAATCCACCAGTTACCTCGTCGACGAGGAGCTGCGGGAGATTCTCATCGAGCGAGATAACATCACAGAGAAACGCTTTGAGGATATCCTTAGGAGGTGTACTATCCTGGACGTGAAAAAACCGTTGAGCGCTGATGGACTCCAACGGTTAATTGCCCGTAAATTTGCATCACAGCTACGTGTGAGTGAAAAAAAAATCCTTCGGTTTTTTCAGAAGCAGACCTGCGATTGCCATCTGATGTCTCATCCGAACATCGCGATTTTTTCGCACATCATCGAAGGCCGTAATAAGTTTGGCATGATGGTGATACGCAGCAAGAAAGGCCTGCGGTTCTCTGACGACTGTCCGCCGCTGCATGCGTTCTTTGTGATTGTCGCGTCGAACAACCTCAAGAGCTTCTACCTCCACTCACTGATGTGGATCGTGCAGGTAGCAGAAGAAACAGATTTTGAGGAGGAGTGGATGAATGCAACAACCATCACAGAGCTCCGTAGTATTTTACGAACATCGTGGAAGAAACGCAGACCTATGTGAGTGCTTGTCCTGCGCCCTCACCACGTACTACTGCTTACTCTTGGTACAGCAAGACAAAGGAGTCTGACTCAAGAGGAGCTACGTGGGATGTTGCTATTGTTGCACAGATTGTTTTGATCACAGTGTGATCCTTTGCGGCCTCTACACCTCCTTGAATGTGGTACCTCAGACGGATCTCCTGATGGCAGTACGCTGCACCCTCAAGAGGGCCCTCCCACCGCCAGGTGAACCCGCTGACATCCCCTAAGTTAGGGACTATCTCCTGGTACGACCCGGTCTGCCAGTTGAAGAGGCTGAGTTGCGGTCCATCGCAGCCAAGCAGCCCGTCCTCATCGTAGTAGGTCCCGATGTCGAGCGTGAGAACGAGCGGAGTGTACCCCGCGAGGAGAGACAGGTTGTACCAGACGGTGGCAGGCTCAACACAGAACAGGGAAGGACTCAGGATGATGGTGCCATCACCAGGGAGGGTGTAATCACCAGCAGCCCCAGAGAACTGATCACCTGCTCGTGTGAGGTTTTGTGCAGGTGGGAGTTGGAAGTAGACTACTGCTTTCTCAACGATGAGTGGTTTCTGTGAAGAGAAGACAAGCGGTGTCATGGACAAGACAGACGAGGCGTGCTCTCTTTGTGCGGTGAGCTCTTCTCTCACGGCATCGACGTCTTCCATGGGCTCTGACTGGTTCCCGGATTGACCATACTGTGCTTTGAGGTATGCATGGAGCTGCCTGCCACCCATCCAGCTGAGATTGGAGAGGTTGTCCTGTGGCCAGGGGTTGACGACGAAGCGCTCTCGGACCATGAGGTCTGCACCCCAGGCGCCTTGTGCTGCGACGCTGACGTACTCTGTTGAGAGGGTCACCGTGTAGTCGTACCCGTAGTCGGGGAGATGGAGTACGGTGGTGTTTTCGAGAACACCTGCATCCAGGGCTGCTATCTGCGTTGAGATGCGTGAGGCAATGGTCTGCAACTCCTTGGTTCGCTGTATGTCACTGTTGGCGAGGAACGAAAACACCGCGAGGAGCAAGATGGCGACTGCGATCATCAGCCCGATGTGGGAGACGGTCAGGTCAATGAACGCCTGATCATTGTGCGGAAATCTTGACATACGAGACTCCTTTGTGTGAATCAAGCTCTATGGCGAGGGTATAGCATCCTGGATGGAGTAGTGCGATCTGTGAGATATTTGCGCCTGAGAACCGTGCAGCACTGTGGAACACTGCCCTAGTGCCGTCTGTGAGCACGTAGTAATAGTTGTTGCTCGTCGCTTCATCAAGTGAAAGATCCACGGGTTCGTCGATGCCATTTTCTGGGAGACCGCCGAATACGGCGTAGCGCAAGGCCGAGGGGAATGTCACGGGGAATGACACGAGGGTCCCTTCCTCGGCGTACTCGTACATGGTTTCTGCCTCAGCGACGATGCGATCAAGGAGTTCTTCAACCTGGTGTGCCTGCGATTGCATGGTGAGGTGGTAGGACGCCAGGGCAAACGAGGCGAGAATCACCGCAGCAACAATGAAGACCACCGTGAGGTACAGGGGTAGTCCCATGACCGCATCCTCACCAGCCAGGGTCTGCCTTCTCCCCATAGATTTCTTCTGAGCGTTCAGAGATATTTTTAAATAATAAAACGTGGATAATAACATGCTATGCGAAGGCGTAGATGGTCTGGGAGGACGTCTCGCAGGTTGACCGCTGAGGCGCATGCCGTGCTTGGTCTTCCGCTGAGACTTTCGGTTGCTGTCATCATCGGCACGGTCGCACTCGCTGCCATTGTCGGTTTTATCACGAACCCTTGCCTGTTTCCAAGACAGGTACTGGTGTCGATCGACCCGATGGTTCATACCATTAATCATACAGGGGTGGATACTATTACCGTCACAGTGACGGTGACAGAGACGGATGGGCGACCCATCAGCGAGGCTCTGGTGGTAATCACAGGGTTGCAGGCTGCAGCATCCGGGTACACCATCACGAACGGATCGGTGAGGCTGACCGTTGCTGAGGTGACCCTCTTGCAAGGCACCTCTGAAGGTTACTTGGATGTCCGTGTCACTGCTCCGTGTCATGATACCTTCTCCCAGACGGATTTGATCAAAATCAGAAGAGGCACATACGTCTCTGTGCATACATGAACAACTATATTTCTATTGAACTCTTGGTGTACCTCCCTGACTTGACCTACTTGATAGGAGAATGAATTTCATTCTCCTTTAAATATGTTTGTTTTATTATTTTTTTCTTCAGAACCTATGGTGTCGCTGTGGGGAAAAACTTGTGTTCATAAGGCAGGTTCATGGGCGTAAATATGCCGGGCGATAAAATCCTGCACCGTGGAGAGATCTGCGTCTAGGTAGACAGCACCGATGAGTGCTTCCAGGGCATTGGCAAGATTCGTGCGGTTCTGCGCACCGTTCTGTTTCTGCTCTCCTTTTCCGAGTAACAAGAATGACCCAAGGTCGAGGCGCTGTGCCACATCAGCAAGCAGGTTGTTGTTGACGATCTGCGCACGTCGACGTGTCAGCTCACCTTCAGAGAAGAATTGGTTGCTCTGGTACAGGTGCTCTGCAATGACGAAGCTCAGGATGCTGTCGCCGAGGAACTCGAGTCGTTCGTTGTACTCCAGGGGTGTTGCTGCCTCAAAGGCGTAGGTCTTATGGGTTAACGCAGTCGTGAGCAGATGCTTGTTGTTGAAGGTGTACCCGAGGTGTTCCTCTAACTGGTGCAGGGTGCTTGTCATATGCATCATCCTTAGAACGTGTCTGAATGACTGCTGTGCTATATCATTTTAACCCAAGGTAGTCTGTGAGGGTGTCTGCAAGCTGGGGGTCATCAAGGGCACGCTGGAGATCGCCAATCGTGTGGAATGGTCGATGCAGCAGCAGACGGAGCGCTCTTTTTCTCCCGATACCAGGCAACGCTTCCAGTGTCTCCCGGGCAGCGGTATTCACGTCAAGCGGGTACGGCAGTGCTGTAATCGATCGGTACCCGTAATCAATAACCTTGACATTGAAGAATGTATGCAGAGGGAAGATGCCAGGGATGCCGATGAGCAGCGGGTAGCTGCCGAGCTGCCTGCCGAAGGTCAGTTTTCCTTCGTAGGTTTCTGTGCACACATCAGTAAGAAGTGTACCCTGTGGAACAAGTCGCTTCAGCAGTGGTTGTTCAAGGGTTTCACGGACGTGTCGTTTGAATCGCTGGAACTCCGCCTTATGTTTACGGATGGTTGTGTTCCCACTTTCAAACATAGGTGTACCAGGGATAGGTATGACTTGACGGAGGTTGATTCGTCTAAGGAGCAAGCCTTCTTCAGCGATTGTGCGGAGGAACTCATAATTGAGTGTAAAGGTGTGTTTTGTCTCCCCAGAAAGACCAGCAATAAAATTCAACCCAGGGAGGAGTTCAGGCAGGCCATTGACCCCACGGGTGGCACCAACCTCATTTAACAACCGCACTGCGTCAAGCACATCTTCTGCAGAAGCTTTCAGATTATTCTTGCTGATGACCACAGGATCAACACTCTCTACACCTAGTGCTGCGACATCACCGGGCGTGTGATACTTGACGATGGTGTGTGCTATCTGCCGACATTCATCAGGGTATGCTGCCAGAACACCAGGGTTCGCATTATCGATATGTAATGTCCATAGATGTGGTGCAACGGAGCGAATGCCTTTGAACAAGCGTTCCACTGCATCCGGATTTGGTACGGGAAACTCCTGGTCTCCGACACCATGGGCCATGTATGAGAAGAGACACGGTTGGCTCCCAAGCCGGAAATGACGGACACCAGCGGTGTACAACGCCTCAACCTCAGCGCAGATGTCCTCAACAGCCCGGAACTGTGGGAGACCCTTCTGTGGTTCACTGCAGAACGAACATCCACCCGTGATACTTCGTGAACACCCGCGGTAGGTTTCAAGTTCAGTGATGAGACAGTCGGGGTAGAACGGATGGTTCTGCACAATACGAGCGCCTTTCGTTGCATACGTTCGAATGTCTGATGGATCTGCCCTGCACTGATTGACATCGAGAGACTCTGGGTTCAACTTATTCCGCAACAAGGCAGTGAGTACGACCTCACCATCACCAGGCACAATGAGGTCGAACACCTGTTTCACGACATCGGTCTGCGTGACGCTTCTTCCTCCAGCCATGCCAAAGCCATGGCGCGCAGCTGGTCCACACAGCAGTTTCACAGGTCTGGAAAGAGGATGGCACAGAGCGATGAGTTCAGAGGGACTCACAGGAAATCCAGAGAGGTACCGACCAGGCACGGACATGCCTGCGATCACCACCAGGACATCAGCAGCTGCAAGATTCTTCACAAGCGAACTGTCGTTTCGCACCTGATCAATAGTGAAGTAAGAGACCGCTGCACGTGAATCATAGTCCCAGACGGCACCAGCGATGTACCGAGGGTACGGACTGATGTACGGTGGGACACCAAGACAGGTGGGTTCATCGACGTACCCATCAAGGATGGAGACACGCAGCATAGGGGGTTTGAACTCTACCCGTGTTTAAAAAACTTCCTTTCGCGAACCATCCACCTTCTCTGTAGACTCCCTGAAACGCACATGATACTCCAATGGATAATGAGGACTGAGCAGTCAGGTGCTACTACTCTTTGATTTTTTTCTGCTTCAAGTGAAGGTCTTCTTCATGGAACGAGTAATTATTGAGAAACGAAGGATACGGCGATTCAGGGTTCTCTGCATCATTAAGGATGAATCTCCTCCACTGTTCGACACTTCGCTCTACCTGTTCATAGCAATGCCAGCACAAGAGAGCATCCTTTCCCAACGTGGGATGGCAGTATCCCTCCATGAACGACAGTGTCTTTCCACAGCACACACAGGCCCTCTTTTTCAGACCACCAACTATGTCGTGAAAACGCATAGCTACTCAACCCTCCGGTGGTTCACAACCACGAGAATCAGAACCAGGCCCCTGTGGCGTCATCCATCTATTCTGCATTAGTTCGACGACGGTATGTCTCATTCCTTTCTCCCCACGTTTAGTATGTAAGTCTTCATTTAAATAATTTTCTGTCTCATATGTAAAAATAATAGAGAAAAATAAAAACATAAAATGAAAAATTAAAATAAAAATATCAAAAAAATCTTTTTTTTTTCAATTCCCCTCACTCCTTTGTCAACTGCACCAGGCAAAGGAACAACTCCCTCTGGCACCATTGAAAAAAAAAAACACTGATACAAAAAACATCACACGCATTACTCTCTTATACAGATAACTTTATACCAAGCATCAATATTCCGCCTGAAACAATGGGTGACCAACCATGATAAGCGCCTACATTCTCATCATGATACAACCAGGAAAAACAGACAAAGCGATCAAAGAAATGAGACGCATTGATAATGTCGCAAAGATCTCCATTATCGCTGGTGAGTACGACATCGTCGTCAGAGCACAAGTCAAAAACCTCGAAGAACTTCTAGCGGTCACTGATGACATCCAAATGATCGAAGGCGTCACCAAGACCACCACCCAGATCATCGAGAAAGAAATCAGCCTCCAATGATGAGATAAAAGCATGATCATTAGGAAGAAATACCTGTTCTACATCCTGGCGATCACCTCGTCGTTCATCGCAGCAGCGGTGACCGCCATCGACAGCTACGTTGGTGGCCAGCCCGCATTCAAATACGACCCGTGGGCCTTCGCATTTTCCCTGTTCTTCGTCGGTGCAATCATCACCATGATTATCACCATGGTCCTCTCTATTCCCCTGCGAGGCAGCAGCCTTGGTGCAAAACTCCTTGACCCCTCCTTCAAACGCATCCGGTTCGTACAAAAGAAAGAAATCAAAACCCATCTCATCGCAGGCATCATGAACGCCATCAACACCATCGGGTACTGCGCTATTATCTCACAAGTCCAAGACCCCTCCGTCATCCTCTCGTTCTCCCAAATCGTCATCCTCTACCTGCTCCTCATGGAATCCATCACAGATAAAGACGTCCCCACCCTCGTCGAAGTGCAGTCCTCAGTCATCGTCACCTTCGGAGCGATCCTTGCCTCCATTAGCCTGACAGGGGAGTTTCTGCTAGTGCCGATCCTCATCGTGTTCCTCGTCGTCAACCCCACCTGGGCAATCTTCTCTATCTACCAACGGAAACTGAAACTGATGAAGATTCGGAACCGTCCCAACGACTCACTCAACATACGGTTCTGGAACGTGGTGTTCTCCTGTCTGTTCACGGCTATCATCCTGTTTTTCTACGACTTCTTCTTCTCCCAACAGCATCTCGTCTCAGGCGTGCTCTCCTCGCTAGACCCACACTACTTCATCCTGCTTGCCGCAACCATGGGGACGACGTTCATCTCCTACGTCTTGTACATCCGTGCCCTGGGGATGTGGAAGGCCAGTGTCAACAACGCGATCCGAGCCTCAACCATCATCTTTGCGATTCCCTTCTCCCTCCTCATGCTGCACCTGGGACTCCTCACAGAGTTTTCCACAGACCCCGTGATGTTGGTTATAAAAATCATGGGCATGATCCTCATCGTCATGGGAATCGTCTCCTTTGCTCTGACACTGGTGAAGGCCTACATCTTCATCACCGTCAAACCCGGGTATCGCCTCAAAGACACCATGAACAAACTCTGGGACATCCGAGGGGTATCACACGTGACAGTCACCGGTGGCAAGTACGACTTCATCGTCAAGGTCTCCACCCGCACACTGCTGAAGGGGTACGAACGCATCATCAGGAGGCTTGATGAGATCGATGGCATTAAAAAGTACCACTGGGAATCTGTATTGAAAGACTGGGAGAAAATCTAGACCTTGCAAGAAACCCTTTTATCAGCGCAGGTGATTTCCCCCTGCAGGTTGGTACCTATGATTGACCCACGGTTACACCAGTACGCTCACATCCTCGTGCACTACTCACTCGGCATCAAGAAAAACGATCTCTTCGTCATCTCCGGCAGCCATTTTGCAGCTCCTTTAATCAGAGAGGTGTACACCCAGGCACTCGCAGCCGGCGCCCATCCCTTCACTCACATTGGCATCGACGGACTCGCAGAAACGTTTTATAAACAAGCCTCAGACCATCAACTGAGATACATCAACCCTATCAGTAAATATGAAATTGAGCACATTGACGCAAGCCTGTCCATCATCAGCCCTGAGAACACCCGCAATATGACCCACATCAACCCTAAGAAGCAAGCACTCAGTAGTGCTGCGCATCAACCGCTGCACCAGATGTTTTTGAACCGCGCGGCAAAGAAACAGCTCCGCTGGTGCGTCACCCAGTACCCGACACAGGCATCAGCCCAAGACGCAGACATGTCCCTGGCAGATTACGAACACTTCGTGTTTCACGCAGCACACGCGGGAGCAAAAAACCCTATCGCGTACTGGAAATCAGTGCATCGCAAGCAAGAGAAGATACGCAGTGTGTTGAACACAAAAAAGAAGCTGCATGTGGTTGCGAAAGACACGGATCTCACACTCTCTGTCGCTGGCCGCAAGTGGATCAACTGCTCAGGAAAAGAGAACTTCCCTGATGGTGAGGTGTTCACCGGACCCGTGGAAACCTCAGCAGAGGGTCACATACGGTATTCGTTTCCAGGGTCGCATGGTGGACGTGAAGTGGACGACATCTACCTCTGGTTCAAGAGAGGCGAAGTCGTCAAAGCCACCGCGTCAAAAGGAGAGCAGTACCTCCACTCCATGTTGAAGATGGATCCTGGGGCACGTCGCATCGGTGAGTTTGCCTTTGGCTTAAACGAGGGGGTGCAACAGTATACGAAGAACACGTTGTTTGATGAGAAAATCGGTGGCACGATTCATCTCGCCGTCGGCAGCGGGTACCCTGAGACCGGCAGTAAGAACACCTCAAGTCTCCATTGGGACATGATGTGTGATTTACGAAAACAAGGAGAAATCTACGCTGATAACCAGCTCATTTACAGAAATGGGCGATTTGTGCTCTGAAAACAACGCTAGAAGCACTATTTTTTAAGAAATATTTAAATAATAAATACTGAATTGAAACTTTCAGAGAGTAGGAGGATTTTCATGACCACACGTAAAAATAAACAGAAGGCATCACAAGCAGTTCTCGTCCTGTGCATCGCAGGTCTCCTCATCGCGTCCGGCTCTGCGAGCATCGCTGAGGTGACACGAAATGAACACCAGCCATCGCCGTTGAACAGGAGCACGACTATCTACGTGGATGATGACAACACGGCTGGACCCTGGAACGGCACTCTTGAATACCCCTACCAGTTCATCCAAGACGGCATCGACCATGCCGCCTGTAGCGACGTTGTCTATGTCTTCAATGGTACATACTACGAAAATATTGTCATCCCGATTTCTCTTGAGCTCTGTGGCGAACATAAGGACATCACCATCATCGACGGTGGGTTGTATGGCACCGTGGTCAACATCTATGCGGATGGAGTGACAGTCACCGGGTTTACTGTTACTCGTTGTGGAACTAACCTGAACAACGCTGGTATACGCCTCCATTCATCCTACAACACCATCATGGAGAACATCATTTCAGACAACGACAATTACGGGATTCGAGTGTTGGCAAGTGACAATACCATGTATCACAATAACTTTTATGACAACCTCTACCAGGCCTCTGATGAAAGCGGTGGAAACGACTGGGATGCCGGTGCAGATGGGGGGAACTACTGGAGTGACTACAACGGCACTGATGATGATGAGGACGGCATAGGAGACCTCCCCTACGCTACTGGCACAAGCTCCTCAGATGACTACCCCCTCATCCACCCCTACGGCTGGGTGACGAATCAGAACACCTCAGAGATCTTTCTGACCATACAAGATGCCATCTGCGATGGAGACACACTTGACACACATGTGATTTTTGCAAAAAACGACGTGTACCCAGAGCACATCACCATCTGCAAAGACCTGCTGGTCTACGGTGAAGACTACCGTGACACCATCATCGACGGCAGAGGAACCGGTGACGTCATCACGGTGTGCGCAGACAACGCTACTGTGCAGAACTTCGATGTCCGCAACAGTGGAAGCGAGGAGCAGAATGCAGGTATCCTCATCACAGCTGACCATGTGTACATCTTAAACTCACTCATCCACCACCACTTCCATGGGTTACGCATCACCGACGACTGTGAACACACGCTCATCTACCGGAACATCATCAAGGACAACAGCTGGAACGGTATGACCCTGCAGCCAGGGTGCACATGGACAAAGATATATGAAAACACGATGAGTGATAACTTCAATGCAGGTATCGGTGTAGCAGAGGCATCCACCAACTACATCTACCACAATAATTTCCTAGAGAACCGCTACCACGCGTATGATGACGGCATCAACGTCTGGGATGACGGCTACCCGTCTGGTGGCAACTACTGGGATGACTACACCGGCGTGGATGCGAATGGCGATGGCATCGGAGACACACCCTATGACATCCCGCAGGGCATCAACCAAGACCGATACCCGTTAATGGCTCCATACAGTGGTGAGGATACCACCCCGCCCGTGCTGACTGTTCTGTCCCCCTTGAACGGCGTGTACCTCCGTAACCTCCGACTGTTCTCACGGATTCTGCGCCAGCACACCATCCTCCTTGGTGACCTCACCATTGAAGCAGAGGCGACTGATGTGGGCTCAGGGATCGCCAAAGTCGAGTTCTACATCGATGATATCATGAACCCAGACTTCATCGACACCCAGGAGCCGTACAGCTGGACATGGGAGAAAGCATCACTGCTGAAGCACCGCCACACCATCACCATCATCGCATACGACAACGCGGGTAATACCGATGTCGCAATGATCAACGTACTCCGATTCCTCTAAACACATCACCTGCCAAGAAGCCTGTGCAAAAGGCTATACCCTCCAACGTCGTTATATCAACGTACTATGAAACTCCTCTGCGACCACATGCTTGGCTCACTGGCGAAATGGCTTCGTATTTTCGGCATCGACACCCTCCATCCTGCTGATGAAACCAGCGATGATCAACTCCTGGAGCTAGCGCACCAGCAGCAACGCGTGATTCTCACACGGGACAAAGCACTCCTCGCACGTGCGAAAAAACACAATCTGAAGACCATCGCGATTACAACTACCAACCTCGAGGAGCAGCTCCACCAAGCACTTGCCGCTCTCCCCATTGACACGGCCCACTTGCTCTCCCGCTGCATCCTGTGCAACACACCACTCACCCGTATAGAGAAAGACAGCGTGCGTCCGCATGTGCCCGCAAAAGTATTTGAGACACGCGATGAGTTTTGGTACTGCCCAGTCTGCCAGAAGTACTACTGGATGGGGACACACTATGAAAACATGATGCACAGAATTCAACACTACCAGAACACACACTAACTAACCCGTCTTACAGCATGTGAACAATCTGCGCGTGCGGAACCCCTTTGATTTTCAGAATGCAGGTGGGGTCGACGAAGCCAAGGTCCACGGCGCATTTCACGGTTTCCTTTCCCACGAGATTCGCAATGGTGGCATCTTGCAGAAACTTCTCTAAGGTTTTTGCATCAACTCGCTCGCCTTCATAGAAATGCTTCACCACATCAATCTGCAGCTTGCCATCTCGAAATTTTTTGCCTAACAACTGTTCGTCGCAGGCACCTACGATGAGGTCGTCGCCTTGGTGGTAGACTTTCACACTGATCATAGCCGACCGTCCCTTGCTGTGTTTCCGTATCCTTATGTTCCTATTAGTACTTCCCCTCTTATATGGATTTCGAAAAAACAGCAGGGAAACCAGCCCCTGCTTAATAAAGAAAAAACAGCTGTGGGGGTTCTACGTCTGAAGCATCAACAAGAGACCTACGACAATCAAGGTGGATGCCACCATGATCTCAAAGGCTTTCATGTGAGTGGTCAACAACGATGAGTGCTTCGTTGGTGCTGCACAAAACAGGCTGGTGTGATCGTTTCGTGTGAGAATTGTTTTCATCATCATTCCTCTCTTCAGTGTTTGTGGTTTATATTATAAAGGATTTGTTGTACACATCTTACCAAAAAATTTTTTACAAAATCTTATTAAAAAAAAAAAAATGTTAGGTTATCGTTGTGCTTCAATGACTTCGAGTTCCTGTTGTCTCGTCTCATACGGGTGGAAGAGAAAGACAAGGAGGATAGGGACAACCATGAGCAGTCCTGTGGCAATCCAGAACCATTCCATCGTGGGGAACCACTCAAGGAGAAGCGCGGCGAACACAGGACCAAGGATGTACGACGCTCGAGCTGTTGTCGTGGTCCAACCCATGCAAGCTCCACGCCGCTCCGTCGGGAAAATCTCAGGGATGTAGACAATAATCCAGGTGTACGAGAACCCAAGGAAAAAACCGGTCACAGGAGCAACTAGACGAGCCATGGAAAACGGCACGAGACCAATAGCACTCATGAAGATTCCAAGTCCCAGGCAGCCGATAAGCAGACCGTTCTTACGACCGATTCTATCCATCGTCCATCCGCCGACAAAGGATCCAACCATCATCAGGATAAGGATGCCTAGAAAGATCATCAACCAGGACGCCTGCGGATAACCATGCACGGTGACAAAGTAGTATCCAATGTACTTCCCACCGATGAGTGAGACCACCAGCCAGCACATCCAGATCACTGCTGAGAACAGCAGGTACTTGATGTCATTGCGATTGATGACACCGAATCCGTAGAAATGACGCTTGCGAATCCCTTGTTGACGTTCTTTTTTAATAATCTCGTAGCGCGTGGTTTCCTTCATAAACATCCACAGCACCACGGTTGGGATCATCAAGAGGAACATCACGCCGTAGTACCACTTCCAACTCAGCCCCAATGAATCAATGATAAGGGGTAGTATCGCAGCGAACGGAAGCAGACTGACGCCGTAGACAATGGAGACCAATTTCGCACGTTTCTGCGCAGGTGCCTCTTCACTGATAGGAATCGTCCACATGTTTGACACAGTGGTGAATGTGATGATTGCAAGAAACACCATGAAGAAATGGAAGGACGGTGTGGCGTACACCACGGCAAGAGATGACAGCCCCATCATGAGAATGAGGATGAGAATTGAGAACTTCCTGCCAATGATATCGGTGAGCCCGTTGAGCAGAAAGATGAAAAACGTTGGGATGAAGTACACAGCCTCCCACCAGGCGAATTGAGACGCTTGAAGGTTGTACTCAACCAGAATTTGGGGTATCGCTACGGTTTCAACGAACGAGAGGTACTGATCCATGATGGCAACTACACCCATCACCAGGACCAAGTACCATACATAGCGCCGTGTTCGCTTGGTTTTCACTTCACTGACGGTGTGCTCCTTTTCCTCAGACATGCATGCCTCACCCTTCAAACTCAATGCCATGCTTATGCGCTAACTCTAGTTTTGGGCTTGCTGGTCCACGCTTCTTACGTGCTTGTGCATCGTAGGCTTCTCTGCCACCAGCGTCCTGAATAATCCTCTGTCCCATTTCGTTCTGATGCTGGATGCTAATGTTCACCCGCTCCATAGACCCTGGTGCGAGTCTGCGGAGAAAATTTGTCGCCCCACCCAGACCATACGGGATCGACTCCATGTACATAATCGTCCCAGGGATAGCATAGAACCAGACACCCAGTGAATCTTCCCCAAACTTTGTAATCGGGATACCAGCGGCTGCTTGACGCTCTGCAGTCGGACCCACATGGGCGACCATCCACCTCCCATCAATGAAAGCCTCTCCTTCCCCCTCAATCATGAAATACCCCATCGAGTCGTACCATTTCTTGACCAGCGGGTCAGCCTCGACCATGGCATCGTACCATGCTTTAATCATGTTCATCGCAAACATCTTGTAGCGTGCTTTGATGCCTGCGCACCGACAGAGTGCAATGAACACGGTGATTAAATGAAAACAGGTCCCTGTTCCCCGTCGAATCGTCTCGCCTACGCTATTCATCGGGCAGATCTCAAGGTCTAAATGCTCTTTGGTGAACTCAAAGGCTGCCTGTGCAAACTCGTAGTCTGATTTTTGGAAGGCACCCAACTCATGGGCAAGGGCAACGACCTCGGGTTCACAGGGGTTACAGTGAAGCGTCGGTCTGAGATACTGCTCGTTGGTCACCCCACATTTCATCTCCGGTTGAAACAAAGGGACTTCGTACGACCGTGGTGGACGCACATACCGCTCGGCAGACGCAGGGATCACCCGAAGTTTCTTGAGATCACCAGGACTTGTCAGCAGTACTTTTGTCAGTGAAAGACCACCGCCCATCATCAACTTCAAGTACAGTTTCTGCGGAATGTAGCCTTTCTGCTTCATCTCTCGAAAACTGACCATATGACCACTCTGGGAGAAACACAAGCAGCATATTATCTTTTCCACATAGTTTTTGTATACAGAACCAGATTCATGGCCACGATGCAGGCGCTTGTGACAGGGGGAACAGGGTTCATCGGCAGTCATCTCGTCGATGAGCTCATCGGACAGGGGTATCACGTACGTGTGCTACGACGGCGGACCAGTAACACCACAGGTCTTAATGGAAAAACTATTGGATGCGTCGTCGGTGACCTCACAGACAAACACTCACTGCTGCCCGCGTGTACAAACGTCGATGTCGTGTTCCACGTCGCTGCACTCCCACGGGACTGGGGACCGAAACGACTCTTTGATGAAGTGAACGTCTACGGTACACGAAATCTTCTTGATGCTTGCGTAGACTGTAAAGTACCACGCGTTGTATTGATGAGCTCCGCTGCGGTGTATGGATTTCCAAACACCATACAGCGCATCACCGAGGAGTACCCGACACATCCGACAGCGAAGTACGGAGAATCAAAACGACAAGCGGAAGACCTCCTCTGGGAGTACGGAAAGAGACACACCATGATGGTGACTGCGGTACGTTCACCACTCGTCACCGGCCCACGTGACACCATGATCGCACCGTTTCTCATCAACGCCCTCACCAAAGGCAGACTGTTCTACGTTGGGCAGGGCTACCAACAGATCTCTATTTCTGATGGACGTGATGTCGCCTCTTGCCTACGGCTCGCTGGTGAGACGTCAGCAGCACAGGGTCGTGCGTACAACGTGAAAAGCTTTGATAGCACCCCACGACAGCTGCTGGAGACACTCGCAGAAGCATTACATGTACCAGCACCAACGAAAACACGGTCCTACACCACAGCGTACATCCTCGCAAGTGTTGCTGAAGGACTCTGGATGCTACGGGGAAAACCTGATCCGCCACTCACTCGGCATAAAGTGAAAGTCCTTGGGCATACCCGCCTTTTGGATATCACCAACGCACACCACGAGTTACACTACACCCCTCGGTACAGCATGCAGACAACCATCAATGATCTCGTGAGCTGGTACCAGCACGAATCATCCGCAACAACTATCTGATGACTAAAATCGCGACAATAAACACCGTGACAACAATGTTGCTGATCAGGTAAATCAACACCATTCCTTTTCCAAACCGCTGGTCTTTCGGCAGATGGCGTTGATTCGCCCACAACGCACCCCATCCCAGCAGCCCCATCCCAAACACCCCGGTCATCAGCAGGTACAGGGTCATTAGAATGATAGGTTTCTCTATCACCATCAACGGAAGACTGACGAACAGAAGGTACAGCACGATGTACCCTTGAAAACGTTTAAAACTCACTTTCTGTACTCGTGTGCTCAACGGGTCTGCCCAGGATTTAATCATCCGTGGCACGGCATCCATGCCTGCGTAAATCGTCCCACCAATCACCACCAGCACCGCAAGCGGATACAAGTACACACCGATGAACGGGTTGATCGCCGAGTAAATCTCACGTTGCGTTGAAATCAAATCAACCCCATTTGGAACCAGCTGCTTCTGCCCAAGAATGACGGTGCCTGCCACCATGAACGCGACGGTAAAGAACGCCACAATGAGCAACGAGAGGAACAAATCCATCTTCATGCCAGAGAGTTCCTGTGACTTCAGCGGGATTTTCTGCTCTTTCGTTTTCTGCCGCCACCAGGCGATGTAGGCCGTGAAATCCGGATACACCCCATTCATCGTCCCATACACTGCTGCCACCTGCAACATCACCGGCACGGTCACAATGTCTTCAGCGGTCACCCACGTGGCAACCTGCGGGATGTGAACCGTAAATAACCCTTGGATAACCTGCAGCCAGTCCGGGTGCACCACGAACACGGCAACCACTGCGCCGAGAGCTAGAAACACCGCGCAGACTAATTGTACAACCTCCATGACACGTAAGGTCCCGACAAACCCGAGGCAGGCGATCGCCAGCCCGATGCCGACACCCCAGACCAAATAGTTGCCGACATTGGTCAGTGACGTGACGACATTCCCAAGGATCGTCAGAAACGTCGCTATCATAAACGGCAGCAACGCAAACCCGATGATGATCGACACAATGTTGATCCACCCACGAGGACGCACACGGGCAAACAACGTCATGATGTGCTCCCCGGAAAGCAATGAGTATCGCGTGGCCATGTACGCAGTCAGTCCTTTCGTGACTACTGCAAACGTCACAATCCACAACGCGGAGTACGCTGGTAACGCCCATGCGCCAACCCGTGGTGCCAGGACGATATTGCCTGCTCCAATAGTCATCGATGCAAGGATTGCCCCAGGACCAAAGTATTTCACGGACGATATAAAACGACGGACCAGTTGATTCATGTTCCCTCCTCCTCAAACACGATGCTCTCATGATCTTTCACCAAATCTGCTTTTGGTGCCTTCTGACGGTGCCGTTTCCGGGCCTCTGCATCATAGGCTTCCTCCCCACCACACTCCTCGATACGTCGTTGCCCCATCGCTATCTGCTCAAGAATCCCGATGTTAATACCCGCCACCGAGTTTGGCACCAGGTGGTTCATCAGCACACGAGAGGGAATCCCTAGACCAAGAGGGATGGACTCACGGCAAAACGTGGTCCCCGGGATCGGAAACAACCACAGCCCAGCAGAGTCTTCACCCAGTTTCGTCACCGGCATCCAAGAGGCTGCCTGCCGTTGCGGCTCCGCTCCGACATCCGCGGTCACCCAGGCTCCATCGATGAATGCTTCACCCTCGCCATGCAGTAAGAAGTACCCCATGGCGTCGTACCACTGCTTCATCAGCGGCGCATGCTCCATAGCGGGTGCCATCCAGTTGTCCAGCATGGTGAGTGCGAAGAACTTGAACCGGGCTGGAATCCCAGCGGCACGACAGAGCGCGATGAACACAGAGATCTTATGGATACAAGTACCGGTACCGCGACGTAGCACCGCATCCACATCATCTAACGGGATGATCTCAAGGATGATTTGTCGCTTTGCGAACTCAAAGGCAGCCTCAGCGAACTCCCGGTCCTTCCTCCTAGACGCACCGAGTTGATGCGCTAGTGCGATGATCTCAGGTGCCTGACAGTTACAGAACATGGTTGGTCTGAGGTATTTCTCCTTCGACACACAGGACTTCATCGCAGGGGTGTACGCTGGCAGCCTGTACGATGGCCTCGGTCGCTGATAGACAGTTCTCCCAGGTGTACTTTTCAATGCTTTCAATGTCCTTAGATTAAACAGCAGGACTTTCATGAGAAAAAACGCACCACCGATGTTCATCTTAACCATGTGGAGCGGTGGCACCATCTCCTTGCGCTTGATGTCCCAGGGGGTCAGCATACTAGGTCTCGCCTTTCTTCAGATCCACGGAGAGCATCCGCCGGACTTCCTCAGCACACCCTCGGATTTCTTCACCAGCAGCTCTCTTTATCTCAGGCTCCAGCACCGGCCCAGGACGGTCACACACCGGACAGTGCTCCAACATCCGGACTTTGTCCCCTGAGACGATGAAACCAGGGTAACTCAACGCGGCGGCATCAAGGAACGCGAACCGCCCCCACTCACCATACCCCACAGGGTGGTACTCGTCGTCGAGAACAAGTGGTTTATAGTATGAGTACGGCGAGTGCAGGTAGTGCCCCTCAGGGCAGTGCACCATCCAGCCGTTCCCCTCCACCATCCCATAGATATCAAGACAGAATTTCTGAGGAATCCCTAGGATTTTTTCAACCTGCGTGCGGAACTCAGCCACAGGCACACGCAACCCTTCGTACGCCTTCCATCCGCCACCCGTGGCCACACCACCACGGTCACCGAAATCAAAGGACCTCCCGTCATGGTCCAAGCGCTTCATGACAGCAGAAATAATGAAAGGAGCCCCCACCAAAGCGATCTTCTCATTGGTTTTATCATGGTACTCCAGCCAGCGGATGATCTCAGACACCATTTTCTCTGACTCGCGTTTCGCAAAATACTTCACCACCGTGCTCTTCAAGCCTTTCTGACCAGACATCGTCATGCGGATGAGCTCTGTAGAGATATCACGGTCTATAGCGACGCGGACATCCTGAATCGCATCAAAATAAATCGTGCAGACTTTCCCGGCGTACACATTGGTTTTCTTCGGATTCGGCATGAGCAGGTACCCATGCATCGATGGTTCCCACAACGGGTAGATCATACTGATGACGGACTTAGCCACGGCATACTCTGATAGACAGAACGTGCGTTGATCACGGGGGATGAACGTGTGACGCCCGCTGGTGCCACTACTGTAGGCGACAGCCATACCTGAGGCATTGAAGGCGTTGATGACCTCATCGAACGTTGGATGCGCTTGTTTAATGACAATACGCGGCAGCGAACCAGTGAAAATATTTCCAAGCCAGAGTGCAAAATCCTTACCCAGGGGATAATCCTTGAAGAATGTGTCTGGGATCAAAGGGATTTTCTCAAGGTCATCGTATGTCTTCAGATCAGCCGGTGAGAAGCTATGGTCTTGACAAAACTTCTGATACGTCCTATTATGGGTGTAGTGATGGGTGAAACTGTACTTAATGGAGTTCAGCTGCATCTCCGCTGCGTCTTTCAGAGGGATGCGGAATAAGTCCGGTGGGGTGTACAGCGCGTCATCAACTGGGGTCCATGCCTCCTTTGAGGGGATGTACTTACTGACTTGTTGATCAAACCGCTTCATATAGTCCTGATAGTCTTGATTCACCATAGGTCAGACACCGCTGTTCCGTTTCCGTTCGGATTGCCGTAGGTAAGAGAATTGCAAGGGTTTTTTATACCTTGTCGTATCGACAACAGAGGGACGAGGGAAGGTTGTTCAGCACATCGTACTGTATGAGAGGTCGGATGGTCAGAACACCTCGTTGCCATGTTGCGTACTATGGAGTGAATTGATCTGTCGCATGCAGCAGCAGGTACAACTGGCCGTTGTGGTTCACAAGCTCAACAACCAAGGTATGGGATCCTGCTTGTGTCACGATATGGCCTTGGGCAGGTGTGTTGAGTACCCAGGTTCCGTCAGCGTAGATTCCTTCTCGAAATCTGTATGCACTGTGAGGGACCCAGCGGATGTGCTTACTGCCCCCCTGTACTCGGAAACACATCATCGCGCCATCTTCACAGAGTCCTGTGGACCGCTCCCCTATGTTGTCTGGATCAGGGTCGACGCCAAACGCAAGGTACACCAGTGAATCCGGGAGGCGGAAGGTATGCACACGAATGGTGCCGTTCCCTGCACCTTGTTGGTTCACATCCCGTGGAACGCCACTGGCGAGCAGCGTCGTCAGCTCAGCTTGAAACGCAGAGAGGTCATTGGTCACCATGGCCTCTGAACACATTATAGTGTACTGCTGGTAGCCGACAGCGATCATTACGCTCATGGCAGCGATGATGGCAACACTCATGATCATGCGCAGCGGGATCATCTCGACTGCCTCGTTGTCCCATGGTCGTACCACCAGCTTCACCTCTGTGTCGAGTGGTCTGGCTCACTGCGGTATGCCGTAGCATCAGCACCACCATGCCAGGAGCGCCGTGGCCTAATCTTGATGATATGCGATGATTCAGAGGTGTCATCGATGAGCAGCGCGACACCTCTCTCCTCACCGATTTTCTTGAGTGCTTCCTTGATGTCGCCATGCAGATACGTCGGTCGTATCCGGCTGAGCGCATCGATATCCTCCTGCGCGGTCAGTCGATGACAGAGGATGAGATCACTGTGGGAGAGCACTTCAGGGTCAAGGGCGCTTGGTCGTTGCGTCGCCAGAATCAAGGAGAGACCTGGTTGTCTGCCCTGCCGCATCCACAGGTTGATGAACACCTCTTTGCTGATTGTGGTGGTCCCCAGGGGGACAAACAGCTGTGCCTCATCCATCACCAGCCACACCAACGGCAGTCCAGTCCTGTTTATTGTCTTGCCCATGTTCCGTCGCTCATCCTGTCTGCGTTCCTGTACCCGTTCCTCAAAGAGTTGCTCCCCGAGTAACGAGGCAAGAACCATCTTGACCTGCGTGCCTGGAAACAAGCTGAAATCAAGAACAGAGAGCGTACCCGGCTGAATCAACGTCGACAGTGGCACACCTTCTGGAGTAAATATGCCCCAGGAGTCTGCGAGCGAAAAAAAGTTCTCTGCGGCCGCTTGTATCACGGGTGCACATCGATCGTCGTGGTGAATAAAGCGAACGATATCCGGTATGGAGAACGATGCGCCCGAGGACTGAAGATCACAGACTGCTCTAGTGAGCGCAATACCCAGCGGGTCGGTCTGCGACAGACCAAAGAGCTGACACCAATGGTACGAGGAGAGTGCACAGACGGGGATGGAGAATGCCTCGGCATCCACACCCTGTGATCGATACTCATTCAGATGTTTCTCTGGGACAAACAACCGAAGGTCATATCCACGCGCTGACAGCTTCCAGTGCTGTAGCTGCCGTGCTTCCTGCTGGTTCTTCTGTTGCATAGTCCAGAAGATGCCTAAGGTGTCGAAGACCAGTGTGCCGAGCTTCTGCCGTACCGGTAGCTCAACTTGGGCGAGTTCCTCTAGCAACACTCCGATGGTGTACGACTTCCCATACCCCCGTTTCCCACAGATCAGGATGATGTGGGGTTTCCCACAGTCCACGTACACAGGTGCGCCAAGCGAACCATCAAGTGCATAGTAGCAGCCAATATGGAGCAGTGCACCTGCTCGTTGTTCCCTGCGTCCAAGAACATAGTGTTTCTGCGTACTATTCATCGCAGACCGTGAGTCTTCTCCCAGCATAGACACACTTCTGTACCTCCCAGACATTTGCTTTTTTAGAAAGTTATTTATAATATCTGTACTATAATATATAGTTTTTGCATGGGAGAGTCTGGGAGAATCAAAGTACAGGATACCTGTCCATATACCGTACAACGGAGAGCAGACCGTAAGACCATCGTCGTGAACTGCCGATCATGTACCTTGGGAAACTCTACCCTCTCAGACCAGTACTGCCGGTCTCAGCTGTTCTCAATTCTGCAGCATGAATACGGAGCTCAGCATCTCATCTTAAACCACGCGTTAGTGAAAGTATTTAGTGGTAACGACCTTGATATTCTGCATTGCCTGACGCGGTTCATCGATGGAATCGAAACCTGCAGTACTGGTTTTGTCTCAAGAGTCGAAATCCCTGAGTGCGAGACGTGCTTTCAGCACCCACAGCGTCAGCTCACTACACTTCTCAGCCTTGCACACGCTGATCCGGTCGCGGCGCTTTCAAAGATTCACGACCTGACCACTCAACCACTATCCACAATTACCACATGCCAACAGTGCATGCAAGAGTTCAGAACTACCCTCCACACGCTTGTGGAACGAGCGGACATCCTACGGATACTCCCCCCGCTGGAGAGTCTCACTAGTGATGTGTTTTACACGACGCACATCAGACCCTACGTCCGCCCCGGTTTCATAGATTCATACATTCATCTTGAGCCACCAGCTGATGCGGTGTTCCTGGAATCCTATGATGTTCAGGGGCGCCAGGGACGGGCTTTGCATGTCAGTTTGTACCTGTTGAAGACCCGCCCGGAGAAACTCTACTTCGTCGTTCCCTCCGAGTATGATCTCTCTCGCGAGGAGCTGTACCTCCTCGAGCGGGTGCGTGAACAACTCTCCCGTCATCATCCGAAAGATGCATCCTTTCTTGATGCAGAGACCTCTCGTGAGTATTTCCATCATTTCGGTCGACAGGTGCTCAGCCGACTCATCCAGGTGTCTGATCTGAGGCTTTCCATGGAGCGCATGGAGTACCTCGCTGATCTCTTCGCCCGGTACACTGCTGGGTTAGGGATCTTGGAGGATCTGCTCTCCGATGCTCGCATTCAGGATATCTACGTCAACGCACCAGTCACCAACAACCCGCTTCACCTCGTGGTTGATGGCGAAGAGTACACCTCAAATATTTTCTTGTCACCTGGTGATGTTGATGCATTAGCGTCGCGGTTCAGGGCACTGAGCGGCCGGGCGTTCTCAGAAGCGAACCCGGTGCTTGACATGGATCTCAGAACGTTTTCAACGCGGGTTGCCGCGATTGCGAATCCGTTGACGCCGAAGGGGACAGCGTTTGCACTGCGTCGACACCGCCAACACCCCTGGACCCTGGCGCATTTCATCGCGAACCGAATGATCTCTGCAGAGGCAGCAGGGCTGCTGAGTTTTCTTGTAGATGGACAAGCGTCTCTCCTCATCGCAGGCAGCAGGGGGTCAGGGAAGACGTCGCTACTTGGTGCTCTGATGCTGGAGATCCCCCAGCGGTTCCGTATTCTGACCATAGAGGATACCGCGGAGATACCAGTGGAGCAGCTGCAACACCTGGGGTACAAGATTCAATCCTTGATCACACGGTCGATGTCGATGGGTGCTGCATCAAGCGAGGTGGATCCCACTGATGCCTTACGCACTGCCCTGCGTCTTGGTGAGTCTGTCCTTGTCCTTGGGGAGGTGCGAGGGGTGGAAGCCAAGGTGCTGTTTGAGGCGATGCGAATTGGTGCCGCAGGGAACCTCATCATGGGAACCATCCATGGGTCGACAACCCGGGATGTGTATGAGCGTGTGGTCTACGACATCGGGGTGCCACCAACCTCGTTCAAAGCCGTTGACGGCATCGTCATTGCCGCGCCGATACGAGTGGAGGGTGGGATGGAGCGGAAACGACGGGTCACGCAGCTGTCTGAAATCACAAAGACAGGGTGGACGACCAACCCAGATTCTGACTCTGTCTTTCAAAATCTGATGGTCTATCAGACGTCCTGCGATGAACTCCAGGCGACTGATCTGTTGGATATGGGGCAGTCGCAGATTGTAATCAAAGTAGCACAGAAGTGGGGGATCACTGTAGAAAAAGCACTCCAGAACATCAAGCTCAGGACATGGATTAAAAAAACAGTAGTCGAACGCGCGCAGGGTAATGTGGCGCTGCTAGAGGCTCCTGTGATGCGGGATGTGAACAATGCGTTCTGGATGCTGCTTGAGGAAGCTAAAACCAGGGCGGGTGGTGTTGACTACGACGACATCCAACAGAGATGGGTACAGTGGTTTTCTCAGTATGTAGGCTGATGGCATGAACACAGATCATTGGTACGTCCGTGGTATCAGATTCACCATGCGGTATTTCTCCTGGCTTGCCCCCAGAAGTTCACAGACTGAAAAGAAACTGAAGCGATATTTCAACGACCAGTACGTAGACACGCTTCGATTCACTGGGTTGGATGTCAATCCACAACACATCTTTGTGTTTTCCTCTGCGTGTGCGCTGTTCGTGTTCTGTGGGCTGTGTGTTCTGGATATGTGCATCATCGTGTGGTACGGGTTTGATGTGCAGAACCTCGATGTGCTCACTCTTGTTCTTATGATGGTCAGCACGGTTGGTCTACCTGTCTGCACCATGAATCTATTGGCGATGTACCCAAAGTCGTACGCGAAGTACACCGTCATCCACTCCCTGGGAGACACCCCTGAGATCCTCAGCTACCTGGTCATGTACCTCAAGCTGGTTCCGAACCTGGAAAACAGCGTGAAGTTCGCTGCCTCAGAGTCCTCCACCACCCTAGCCAGGGGTCTACGGAAGATGCTGTGGGACATGGAGATCCGGGTGTACCAGGGGATTGATGATGCAGTGACCAGCTTTGCGATACGCTGGGGGCAGTGGAGCGAGTACTTCAAGCGTGCGCTGCACCTGATTCGCAGCTCCATCCAGGAGCGTGACGAGGCATCTCGCGTGATTACATTGAACCGAGCGTTGGACGTCACCCTGGAGGGGACACGGGAGATGATGACGCAGTTCGCGACTCGCTTGCATCAGCCCATCATGGTGATGTACTCTCTTGGCATCATGATTCCATTATCCTTGGTCGCGATGCTTCCTGCTGCAGGTCTCATCGGGTTGAACATCACCATCTTCCAGGTGTTTTTCCTCTACGATCTCCTGCTGCCCCTCATCGTGTTTCTGTACCTGCGGCGAATCCTGCTGTCTCGACCAGCCACGTTTCATCCTCCGTCTATCCCACCGACTCATCCTGAGGTGAGGTACGTCAAGAAACGACAGAAGGCTGTTCTCTGCGTCGTCAGTGGTCTTGTGACGTCGCTACCAGGTGTGCTCTACGTTGGACTCCCCCTCACGTCTCTTGATCCGAGTTCACTACCTCCTCCCCTCGCCTACCTTCTGGATCCACACGGGTTGAACGCTCTCATGCCGATAACGTTGTTTTTCCTGTGGGGTCTGACCATGGCAGTCACGCTGTACTGCCTCTGGGTGTACCACCCATACAAAAAGATCCGTGATCAGGTGAAGCAGATCGAGCGGGAGTTCGGTGATGCCTTGTACATCCTGGGGAAACGACTCGCTGAGGAGAAATCACCAGAAGAAAGCTTTGTCTACACGGCACACATGATGGAGGGGACTCGTATCGCAGGCGTCTTCAATCAGACGGGGTACAATCTGGCTGCGATGCACACCACCATCCGAGACGCTTTGTTCAGCGAGGAGTATGGTTCGCTGAGGCATGTGTACTCTGAGCGTGTCCACGCGCTCCTGCGCCTGTTCGTGGAAGGCATTCAGAAGAGTCAACGAGCAGTGAGCATCTCGCTGATAAAAATCGCTGATCACCTCAAGGAGCTCCAAGCAGTTGAGACGACGATACGGGAGACGCTCTCAACCTTAACATCGACGCTGCGGAGCACCGCTGCGTTGTTCGCCCCGTTAATCGCCGGGGTGACCCTTGCGATCACGAAACTCATCTCCACTATCGTGTCATCCCTGCACGGTACGGTTCCTGCCGACGAGCTCACAGATCAACAGACGATGTTGTCGTCGGTTGCCTCTACGTTTACTCTTGAAAACATCCGCCCTGAGGTGTTCGTCCTCGTCATAGGCATCTATGTCATGGAACTGGTGATGCTGCTGACTCGCTTGACCAACGGCATTGACGAAGGCGATGACACGCCTGCGTTTCTGTACTCACTGGGACGTGTGCTCCCCGTCGCAATGGGAGTGTTCACGGTCACAATCATCGTCGGACAATTCTTGTTCTCACAAATCTTACATTCCGTAGTATGACGCTCCACACTGAGAGACGAGGATGACAAGGACAGTATCTGACCCTGTCATGTCAAGTTGAATCCTTCTTTTCTTTTTTCTCCATCCTTGTTCAGGACCCATGCACCGATGAGGAGATACCAAGAGGACACACTCTGGTGGTTCAACACTCTGGGTTGACGAAACATATATGTAGCAGTGCTTTTTCCAAACACAATAATTATATATAGTTACTCCTTGTAATGTTGCCACAAGCTAACACTCATCGAACACTACTCGTTTGGATAATAATGGCGGAGGAATTTTTCAATGCATACGAAAAAAGAACAGAGAAGAACACAACGTCAGCATATATTGATTATACTCTGTGCTGTGTGTCTCTGGCTTCTTGTTGTGAGCGGGGGATGTACTGTTGTCAGGCCAGATCCAGTCCATCATTCTCCCTTAGCCCCCTATGACCCACAACCAGAAAACAACGCCACCGATGTAGACATTAATATTGTTGTACGGTGGAATGGATCGTACCCTGGAAGCCATAACACCTACGATGTGTACTTTGGTACAACGAGTGCTCCGCCTTTGATCATCCACAATCAATCAAACATAAGCTACGACCCTGGCACCTTGAATTACAATACGCAGTACTATTGGCAAGTCGTTGCATGGGATACCGACCACGTCTCAAATGCCAGTGCGATCTGGAGATTTACCACAACACAGAATCCGTCTGGAGGCGGTGGTGGAGGTGACAATGCAAAACCCGTTGCTGATGCCTCTGCAGGGGAACCCTATACTGGTTTTGTGAACCAGGAAATTACGTTTGATGGCTCAAAGAGTCTTGATCCTGATGGTCAGATAGTTGGCTATCGATGGGATTTCACGAAGGATGGCACCTACGAGACCCCCTGGCTTACCTCACCAACAGCAACCCATGTGTACACCGAAACAGGAACCTACGATGTGGTCCTCCAAGTGAAAGATGATGCAGGGGCAACCGATACCGATCAGACCCATGCGACGATTCTGCAGCCAAACATGCCTCCGACAATACCCGTGCTTGAGGGGCCAACCACAGGTCATGTGAACATCACCTACAATTTTTCTACAGTCTCCACCGATGCTGACAACGATGAGATTCAGTACCACTTTGACTGGGGTGACGGAGACACATCAACCTCTGCTTTTGTGGAGAACGGAACCAGTGTTCAGTTGTCTCACTCCTGGTCACACTACGGTGAATACCACATCGCTGTGACCGCGTTTGATGGAACGACCGAGTCAGCAGCAGTAATGTCTCTTGCTGTTGATGTGCTGCCAATCACTGGTCCTCTTCAAGGGTATCTCGTGGACGCTGATAGTCAACTTCCCTATGAGTTCTTTGACAACACGCTCACAGGACAGCACACCAGTCTTGGGCAAGAAGGCAGCACCTACCTCATCGACAGCAATGGAGATGGAACATGGGACTACACCTACTCAGCTGAATCAGAGGTCACCACCTACTTCACCTATGTGTACCAGAAGTACTACACCATCTACCAGAACACGCCAAAGACCCCAGGGTTTGAACTCCTCTCCCTTCTCGCCATGCTTGCACTGGTGTGTCTTCTTCTCCAGCGGAGGAGGGTACCATGAGCAAGCGAGTCGTTCTTCTCCTCGCAGCCCTCGTCGTCGTTGTTCTGTGTATCAGTGGAATCTGGTGGTTCACCCAGTCGTCTGCTGTCGCCAAAGCACAGCTGGTGATTGACAAGGGATCCGTCCAAGTACGACATGGCACTGGCGCATGGGGTCCTGCGGATACCGGCATGTCCTTGTACCAAGATGATACGGTCCAAACCGGGGAGAACACCTCTGCCTCCATCATTCTGTTCGAAAGCTGTATCCTCCGATTAGATAGCAACACCCAAGTCACCGTACAAGAGATCATCCAGGAAGCCGAGGCGAACAAGGCGACGATACAACAGGGGGCAGGTCGCACGTGGAGTACCATTTCGAAGATCAGTGGCATCGAGAGCTACGAGGTACAGACACCTGTTGCTGTCGCCAGTGTCCGGGGAACATCGTTCTACGTTGAGGTGCAGACGAATGGGAGAACAACTGTTGGTGTTGGATCAGGGACGGTGAATGTCTCCCGATTCATCAATAACCAGAAGTATAATTCTACTCCGCTGAAGAGCAACGAGTCGGTGACTATTGGTCCTGATGAGCCACTCGGGCCACTGGTCATCACCCCGTTTGAGAAAGACACTTGGATTGAACAGAACCAGCAAAAGGATGACGAACAACTCGCGCTCGATAAAGTCTCATTGTACGACAAACTCGCTCCGTACATCGATGACCTGAAGAGCCAGTATGGGGTGACTGATCAAGAGTTAGAGGTGCTCATCGATGGGTACCTCCGAGGAGACTTCACGTTGCCACCAGACACTCCAGAGTGGATCAGAGATCTTTTTGAATCGTAAGACGTGAGGCTGCATGAAACCCGGGCTGCTGAAGAGCAAATTAGCAAAAACCCTTCTGGTCACCTTCTGTGTTGCTCTTCTTGTCATCGCTCTGTTCTTCATTGGATTCCTGGGGACATGGGAAGACAAAATCTCAGATGCGTTGTACACACAAGGGGTTCCCCTCGATGAGATTGTCATCGTCGAAATCGATGATGAAAGTCTGCAGGCGTTAGATGCGGAATGGCCGCTCCCACGAGACTACTATGCATCCGTCATCGATGCTCTGAACACGAGTACAGTCATTGGGATCGACATTGAGTTTTTTACGAACACCTCGGTTGAGGAGGACGCAGCCCTCGGAGATGCGATCGCACGGTCAGGAAACGTGGTCCTTGCCATGAAGTACGAAGACTTTACACTCAGCAATGGTCAGCTCTCTGGCCAAGGAGTGCTCATACCAATCGATCGTCTCGGCGTACCTGGAACAGATTTTACGATGGGGTTTGTGAATGTGTACGAAGAATCAGATGGAGTCGTCCGCTACTTCATCCCTCATCTCTCAGGAGTTGAGGACCATGATCATTTCTCAGTCGCTATGGTTGAACAGTACCTTGGGTTTCCTCGCATCCTTGATGACTCACGGATGCTAATCAATTACTATGCACAGCCTGGCGGGTATCCTCATGTACGATTCTCTGATGTCTACTTCAACACGACTGAGTATGATTTTACTGACAAAATCGTGCTTATCGGGGTGACGACACACGACGCACATGATTTCCATGCCGTCCCCATTTCCAATGAAGGCATGGCTGGTGTGGAGATCCATGCGAACTTGATCCAATCGATGATTTTACAGGATTATCTGTACACCCAGGATAGTCTCACGGTTCTCTGTGTCATCCTGCTGTTTGCGTTCCTCACCGGTGTGTTTCTCTATCGATTCAAAGTACACATCGCAACGATGCTTATCGCCATCGTTGGCATTGCGTACGTGGTTGCTGCCATCTCTATTTTTGATGCATTCCATACCATCATGAATGTGTTGTATCCGATGATAACCCTCATCTCTGTGTACGTTGGTCTTGTGGTGGTGTACTTCCGGACCGAGGAGAAGAGTCGGAAGTGGATCACCTCTGTGTTTGGGAAGTACGTCTCCCCCGTGGTCATTGATCATCTCTTGAAACATCCTGACAAGATTAAGCTGGGTGGCGAGAAGAGGAACATGACGATCTTTTTTTCAGATATCCGAGGGTTCACTCCGATCTCAGAGCAACTTAAGCCGGAGGAGTTGGTTCACCTGCTGAACGAGTACCTCACGGAGATGACCTCCATCATCATTAACAATCAGGGGCTGGTCGACAAGTTCATGGGTGATGCGATCATGGCGTTCTGGGGGGCTCCTCTCGACCTTCCCAACCACGCTGACATCGCCTGTTCAAGCAGCCTGCAGATGATGGAAACCTTACGGCAGCTGCAGCAGAAATGGAAGGAGCAGGGCATCCCAGTGTTTGATATTGGCATCGGGCTGAACAGTGGTGAAGCCATTGTCGGGAACATGGGGTCAGCGACACGGTTTGACTACACCGCAATTGGTGATAACGTGAATCTTGCATCGCGGATGGAAGGGTTAAACAAGGTGTATGGGACGAAGATCATCATGACTGAACACACCCAGGTTCTTGTTCATGAGCAGTTCGAGACCCGGAAGCTTGATGCAGTGAAAGTCAAAGGGAAAAAAAAGCCGATTTTCATCTACGAGCTGGTCTGTCGAAAAGGGGAGATTAGTCAACAGCAGCGTGAGGCTATCAGCCACTATGAACAGGGACTTGAGCTCTACTTTAAAAAACAATGGGACGAAGCGATTCAATCGTTCGAAACAGCCCTGACGTATACGGATGACGTCGCCGCGCGCCTGCTCCGAGCCCGGTGTCAGGACTTCCTGAAGCATCCTCCTGCACACGACTGGGATGGCGTCTGGACGATGCAGACGAAATGAACCACACGCAGAGACACGGGTGCACAGATTTTTAATATACCCGTGGCGCCATACACCGTAGCGGAGCCGATGAGATGAACATCAGGTTTTTAGGGACACACCACGAGGAATCAAAAGACACACGATTCGTCTGCTTTCTCATCGACGACGTCCTTGCAGTGGATGCAGGTAATCTTGCTTCGGAGCTCACCTTCGCCCAGCAGAAGAAGATAAAAGCGATACTCCTCTCCCATGGGCATTACGATCACATCCGCGGCGTTCCCTCGTTTATATTCAGTAACTTAACGCGAACAACAAAAGTCTACGGCTCTCCACAAACACTACACATCCTCTCTACGCATCTGTTTGATGGCGTCATCTACCCGAACTTTACAAAGAAAACTAGCTTTCTGAAGAAACCGCCCATACGGCTCTTACCGCTCACACCCCTGACGCCCCGTACGATCCAAGGATACCATGTCCTCCCATGTCCCGTGAAGCACATCCCTGGTTCCCTAGGTTTTCACATCACTGGAAGAGATGGGACGACGATCTTTTACACCGGGGATACTGGTCCGGGTCTTTCAAGGCTCTGGAGGCACACCTCATCACACGTCCTCATCATCGATGTCACCTTTCCCAATCGGTTAAAACAAGTAGCGAAGAACGCGTCGCACCTCTGCCCACTAACCTTACGACAGGAACTTGTTGAATTTCACAGACAACACCACTACTTGCCTGACGTGATACTCATCCATGTAAACCCACAATTTCGAAGAGAAATCAGAACCGAAGCACAGAAGATAGCAAAGGAGTTGCACCTGTCCATTCATATTGCACAGGAAGGCATGGTTGTTCATTGTTCACACACTCCACCTCATGTTCGGACACCATAGGCTACCAGAAAAAGAACAAAGTATTGAACCCAGCATGTTTCAGTAATATCATTTTTGTATCAACGTACGTCGCTAACCGTTACCCAGTACATTCTTTTTGCACTAGAGTACTGCTACGTAGGGATTCGATGACGAACACTCTGAATGAATGTTTCGCAGATCACCAGGTTTCAAGAGCAGAGCGCTTCCAGCCAGCAGGCGTCTTAACGTACATGTAGTGATCATCGTACGTGATATCCCC
>JAFGML010000052.1 GCA_016927555.1 Thermoplasmatota archaeon | reverse complement strand
TTCCTGCTCCTCAGACGCAGACGGAAATAAGCACAGCACACAACCATAAAAAAGGGGTAAATCCCCCTTTTTCTCTCTCTTTTTTTTAATACTTTTTTTTTCACAACCCTTTTTAACCCCCTATGGTTTTCTGCTTTCCTTAGGAGTGAGTGAGACTCTGAAGGTCAGTATCGTCATCCCCGCGATCAACGAAGAGCGCGGCATAGGAAAAACCATTGATGCCATCAACCGTGAGTATTGTACACACCAGAACTGGGAAGTAGAAATCCTCATCGTTGATGGTGACTCACAAGACAAGACTCGTGAGGTTGCCACGTCTAAAGGCGCACGGGTCATCCTTGAGAAACGCAAAGGCTACGGACGCGCGTACAAGACTGGTCTGGCACAAGCCACAGGGGATGTCATCGTCACTGGTGATGCAGATGCAACTTATCCGTTTGACACAATCCATACCTACATCCAGCAGCTCCTCGACCACCACCTGGATTTCATGACCACAGATCGGTTCTCCTCCCTAAAACACGGGTCAATGACACTCCAACATAGGTTTGGGAACCTCGCCTTAGCCTGGACCCTCCGTCTCCTCTTCTTAGTCAATATCCGCGACTCCCAGTCGGGGATGTGGATCTTCAGACGAGAGGCACTCAACCACATCCAGCCCTTAGAATCCTTCAACGACGGCATGCCATTCTCTGAGGAAATCAAAATAGAGATGTTCACTACCCCTGGCATCAAGGCACGGGAGATCCCCTCCACCTTGTACACACGAGAAGGCCAGGTGAAGCTGGAAAGCTTCAAGGATGGGTACAAGAACCTGAAGTTCTTGTTCAAGAAACGAGTCACCCCTTCTCAGAAGAAAACGTTTTGAACTCCTCACGTGATGTGTAGCGCTGAGGTATGATGCGATGGATGTTCTCATGACGTCGTGGGTGTTTCTCATTGGCTTGGGTAGTGGTGTGCTTGCTGGCGTGCTGCTGTCGTTTCGCACCGCAGTACACCCCTTACATCGGAGAATAGAGAGTCTCACAGCACATCCACACCAGCAGCAGCTCATGGACACCTACCCGTTTCCTCGTCATCGGTTCCGGTCCATTGGTGATCCTGTTGATGGCATCCAGTTTGAGGATGACCAGATTCTCTTCGTCGTTTTTCGCTCATCAGATAGAGCGCTCACCAATGAGCAGAGCCGTATTCACCAGCTGATCAAAGAGAAAAAAGTGACGTGGTACGAATATACAACGGCACAGTAGCAGACCTACTCATTTTAGTGTTTTTATCCAACCACTGAGAGCTCTCTATCCGTGGTTTTCCCCTTGAAACGACTCAAATTCAGGGTCTCCAGCACCTCAGATGTCTTGTTGTCAGCGATGAATCCTGCGAGGAGCTGACAGACCATGGGTGAAATCATGAACCCATGCCCACTGAACCCACTACATTGGATGAAACCCTGCGGTCCCTTCACTGGACCAAGCAGAGGTCGTGCGTCCGGGGTGACATCGTAAAAACCGGTCCAATGACGCAGCATGTTCACATGCCGAAGCACTGGTGCGTACCGCGTCAACGTCCGCGACATATGAGAGAGGAACTCAAATGTTGGAGTAGAAAGAAACCCACTGTGCTCCTCAGGGATAGGGATGCCACCAACGATTTGCCCTTCCTTCTGCTGACTGAAGTAAATCCCATCTGTAAAGGAAATCACCATTGCGTCAAAGAGTGGTTCGAGTCGTTCGGTTGCCATGATCTCTTTGCGAAACGGAGTAATCGGTAAGTGAATATGCACCATCTCAGCAATGGCTTTAGCGTCCACCCCTGCTGCGTTCACCACCACAGGTGTCCGAATCGTCCCCTGGTTGGTCACCACCCCGCTGACAGCCTTCTGTGTGGTTTTCAGATTCACCACCGAGGTATGCGTGAGAATCGTTGCCCCTAGCTTCCGTGCCGCATCTGCATACGCAAACGTTGTTTTAAACGGGTTCGCATGACCATCGGTCGGGCAGAACGTCGCACCTATCGCCTTCATCCCCTTCACATCAAGGATGGGGACGACATCAGTGAGACGCTCTGGTTCAAGGATGTCAACCTTCAACCCAAGCGACCGCTGCATTGCTACGTTTCTTTCTGCCTGTTCCATCTCATTGTCAGTATGAATCGCGATCAAGTACCCTCCCTGGCGGAACTCGATGTCCTGACCAAGCTCGCTGCTTAATCGTTCGAAGATCTTCACACTCTGTATGGCGAGCAACGCATTTTCCCTAGTGGACCACTGCTGTCGGATGCCAGCGCCACACGCCCCGGTCGCACCAGACGCGAGGTACCTTTTTTCCACCACGGTGACATCCAGGCCTTTCTTTGAAAGCAGATACGCCAGACAACACCCGGTGATGCCACCACCAATGATGACTACGTCAGCTTTCCTGTTCATCGTCCTCACTCGCCAGTGTGCCTAACGGCACGGGTACCAACGGCGGCCTGACCGTCGGCGTTGGAATCTGTGCAACCTTTTCCCCTGTCTTCTTCTCAAGGATTTTCGCAACCAGTGGAAGACACACACGGCCCTGGCAGGGTCCCATGCCGATGCGCAGTTTCTTGCGCAGCTCCTCAATGTCGGTGTACCCCTCCTCGATGGCCTGTAGCACATCCTCCTCAGCGATGTCTTCACAGCGGCACACGATACTTCGCTTCATACGCTCACACCCGAATGTTCCTTATATCCATGGCCACTGCCGCATCAACCTCAACGGTGATCACCATGGTCTTGCCTCGTTTCACTACTTTCTTGACGGTCGCCTGCTGACGTGCTGCACCAACTCTATCGAGTGCTTGTACCACATCGCCTGGTGATGGCACAGGGAGGAATTCGTAGGGAAGGGTTATTAGTGCTTTGGTACCTTGTTGTTTGACGACGAAGATAGCAAGGCCAGGACAGACACCAACGCACTTGGCACACCCAGTGCACTTCTCATAGTCATTGACTGGTGGTGCGTTGATGTCCTTCATGGAGATCGCGTGCACCGGGCAGGCGTCCACACATGGATTACAGGGGATCTCCTGCACACATTCGAGGATAGCTACCCCCTTCTCCAGTTGTTGTTTCGTGGGTAGCACGAGGTCTGTAGGTGAGAGCACCCCTGTTCGTTCATACGCGCGCATGGGGCACCTCAGCAAGCTGTGTTATCTTTGTTTTTGCGATGCGGGGTTTTTCCCCGAAAGGACCTGCCCTGAGTTGCTCAAGGTCTCTGTGGTACTGTGATAACAGCTTTTGATTCTTCGTACGCCCGAGGGATACTGCGGCAGCAAGACCAGCGATTTTTCCTTCGATCATCGCTGTGGATGCCTCTTCGATGCCTGAGGCGTCCCCAGCCACATAGACTCCTTTAATGGAGGTCTGCATGTGCTGGTCGTGGACAGCGACAGTTCCTCCTGCCTCCGGGATAAACGACTGATGGGCACCAATCTGTGCGAGTAGTCGGGTCGATGGCGTCAACCCCACCGCAAGGCATATTGTATCACATGTGATACGTTCCTCCGAGCCGGGTTTTGGCCTCCAGTGCTCATCAAGGGCCACGACAACAGCGCCTTGCACCTTGTCGTCCCCCAGGACTTCTTTAATAGAATGTGATGTGTGAATAGGTACCCCGCACCGACGCAGTTTTGCGGCATGCACATGGTACCCACCAATAATAGGGGCAGCCTCAACCACACGGTCAACAGCGATCCCTGCCTGCAGCAGCTGATAAGAGACAATTAAGCCGACGTTACCAGCCCCCACCATGAGCACGCGGTTCCCTGGTTTCACCCCATAGACATTCATGAGGGTCTGCACGGCGCCAGCGCCATAGACCCCAGGGAGGTCGTTTCCTGGGAACAGCACCATGTTCTCCATGGCGCCACAGGCGATTATGGCAGCACGACACTGGACGTCATAGAGATAGCTCGTGTACTGCTCTCGTTGCACGACACCGAAGCGATGATGCTCTGCCCTACGCTCATAGCATCCAATCACGGTCGCCTCAGTCATCACCCTGACGTGTCCCTGTTGTTCTAAGCCTCGTAGCTCACCTTCGAGTTCAGTGGCGATGTGGATGCCTCGCGTCCCTGCTCGTTCCTTCTTTGAGCCGAAGAACTTATGGGTCTGCTTGATCAACTGACCACCAACAGACGGATTCTCATCAACAAGGAGGACTGTGGCACCCTGCGATGCCGCCTCAACAGCTGCGCATAACCCAGCTGGACCAGCACCGACGACGAGGACATCAACCCGTATGGTTGTCTTGGAGTGAGTCTGAAACTCTGCATCAGGCAACCCTGCGTATGTCCCCTGCGTCTCCACGCGTATCCCCTCGTGGAGCGGTGCGATGCAGGTGCGAACATTCGGTATGCCGTTGACCCTCATCAGACACGAGGAGCATTTCCCGATGCCGCAGAAAAACCCGCGTGGACTGTCATACCTCACGCTGTGTGTCAACGTCGTAATCCCTGCTGCGTGCAACGCTGAGGCGATGGTATCCCCTTGTTCACCGACGAGCGGCTGTGCATTGAAAGAAAAGGCTAGCTTTTTTCGTTGTTGGAAGTCAAGGATGGGATGAGACTGGATGCGCACGCAACGCCCCCTATCCCTGCAATACCATGTTCTATAAAAGTATTACCATCGAAGCAGCCGCCTCTTCAGATGATCTGAACATCCTTGATCGGATGATGCCGGGAGGCTATCTTCCGGATCATGTTGATGTTCCGGCCGCCCTTGCCAATCACCTTGGATTTATCACTCGGGTTGACTTCGATGCGCACCACGAGGGCATCGTTTGTTCCGTCCACGTTCACCTTTTTTGTCTCGTAGGGTTTACACAGATTCTGAATGAACCGTACCGTATCCTCATCGAATTCAACGAACTTCACGGTCTTCTTAAACAGCGACCGGAGTTTCTCAAGGTTCTTTGCTCTACTGCCGATAGCAATCCCGAGTTGTCCTTTTTCCACTACGAACACGACGCGGTCATCCTCAATGACACAATCCCTGATGCTCGCCCCTGAGTGCTTGGTCGCCAGGTTGATACACTGCACGGTCTGGTTCGAAAGGGTGATCTCGGCCATGCTTCCTAGGTCCTCTTCTTCACAAGCGAAAGGATGTTCGAATCCCCTGCGTTCAACACCGCAAACGAGGACACCGCGTAGTTCTTCCCGCAGGTGTACCCGAGGTCAACGCCTGTGGAGGTGTACTGAAACACAGGGACGTCGTGGTCTTTTGCAAGGGTCAGAAGCGCGTCAGCGTACGGGCAGTTACTCGCTATGACCACAAGCTTGGCTGTGCCAGAAGTCATCGCTGTTTTTGTTTGCTTCTCTCCGATGAGAATCGTGCCTTTCTTTGATACATCTTTCAATGCTTTGTTGACGTCTACCATCTACTTTCCCTTCTTTGGTTTTTTTATGTTCATCACCAGTTCAATTGCCCCGGTTCCCAAATTCACTGGTTGGCCGACGATGATGTTCTCTGCCACCCCGTTCAGCTCATCTGATTCCCCACGCTGGCTGGCCAGCAGCAGGTGATTCACCGTGATTTCAAACGCTGCTCGAGAGAGCACCGAGCTCTTCTCCCCGCTGACCCCATGCCGTCCGATGGCGCGCACCGTGCCGTCCGCGGTCATCACATCAGCGACGAGCATGATGTGCCTCATGTCAACATTCAACCCCTGTTCTGAGAGGGTCGCGTACGCCTCATGGATGATCATGTTGCGTGCTGCCTCAATGCCAAGCTCCCGTGCTATTGCATGGATATCATTGGTGGTGGTCCGGTACGGATCCACGCCTTCGATATCCAGGACTTCCTTCAGGTTGCTGCCTTCGCTGTAAATCACGTAGCCCTCATTCGGCTCTTTCCTGATGATGACCCGTTTGATGCCGTCGATTCCCTTGATTTTCAGGTTCTTGAGGTTCTCATTGGTGTTCTGCAGCATCTTGAACCCTGGTTCGTCTAACGTGACTTTGAGGGTGTCTTTCTCTATTTTTGCAGACAGCTTCCGGACTGACTGCACTCGCTCCAGGAGATCGTCGAGGGTGATGCCTTTCTTCTCCATGGTCTTCTTATTTGGTTTTATGGTGATCGTGATGTTCACCAGGTCCATCTCGATGTCTGCGACATCGGTCAGACGGGTGATCTCTATCTTGTTGGCGATTTCTTTTGCCAGCTCCGGGTTGATCCGGTACTCATCGCGCAGGTAGATGTTCATCATCGGGGTCGACGGGGTGGAGCGTGCATCGACGATTTCAATTAATCGTGGTAACCCCAGGGTGACGTTGATTTCTGCGACACCAGCGTAGTGGAACGTCCGCATGGTCATCTGCGTGCCTGGCTCCCCGATGCTCTGCGCACTGATCATCCCGCACGCCTCCGTGGGATCGATGCGGTTCTTGTCGTACTCCTCGACTGCTCTTTCAATGATCAGCTTCAACTTCCCCTCGAGTTTCTTGTCACGAATGACGCGCTCAATGATGCCATCGATAATGGAAACAGGGAGATATTTATGTTTGAGAAGCTTGTGTATCTCAGTGCGCAGCTGCTTGTATTCTTTTGATTCCTCCTCCTTTTTCTCAGGCGGTGGGAGGAACGTCCGCTCCGGCTCTTTTTTCTTCTGTAGTATCTCCTTTGGCTGTCCTTTGTGTGCCACCGTTTTTTTC
>JAFGML010000051.1 GCA_016927555.1 Thermoplasmatota archaeon | reverse complement strand
GTCGTCCCACTAATCTGCAGACCAACGGTTGACGTCAATGTTTGTTTCGTCCCGGTTTGTTCGTAGTATTCTAGTGTGATATCCAATGGATAGATACCAGGAGAAATCCCTGAGCTTGCCATGACGGTGACTGGGAGAAGCGTATAATTCTCAGCACCTATAGAGGCAATCGTTAATCGGTTATCTGCTCCGATGGGGAGTATCAAACTGTTGGGGTCTTCCCAGGTGAACAGAATGTTTTCGATAACCGCTTTCCCGTTATTCGTGATGTTAAACATCAGTGTTGTCGCTGCGCCAATCGTAATAGCGGAGGGCGACACTGAGTGCAGATCAAGAATGGTGACGTCCTCAACCTTGATGACTGCTGTCTGTCTGACTGCATTGCCCCACCCCGAAACTTCGAACACGACCTGGTATAACCCTGGGGTTGCGGTGCTTGGTACTCTGAACTCATAGATGACAGAATATGCTTCACCGCTGTCTAAGCTCCCGACGTCTACCTCCCAGTTCCCCTGTGGGATAACCACACTAGGATCCCAGGACTGTGCTGAAATCTCAATGCCGCTTGCTGCTCCTCCGATGCTCTTGAGGTTGACTTCGATGTACCCATTGGTCCCAGGGGCAGCAATCGTTGGATTTGTCGTAAACGTCACTTGCAGACCTACGGCTGAAGCAGGGGTACTCCCAAGGATATTAAAGATCATCAGACAGCTCATCACCAGCGTTAGTACATAGTACGGTTTCTTCATTTTTTTTCTAGCCTCCATGTGCTATTGTTCCATCAACAATACGAATAACGGTCTCCGCGTACTGTGCGATTTCAGGTTCATGTGTAATGACCGTCACCGTCATGTTCTTCTCTTGTTGAAGCCTCAGTAAAAAATTCATAATCTCTGCCTTTGTCTTCGAGTCGAGGTTTCCCGTCAGTTCGTCAGCAAGGATGATCTCAGGGTCGTTTGCTAAGGCGCGTGCAATCGCGATGCGTTGTTGTTCTCCACCGGACATCTGCGAGGGGAGATGGTGGGCACGATGCTCTAAACCTACTGCGTGTAACAACTCACGAGCCCTTGCTTGCCTAGTATTTTTGTCTCGTTCAATGACAATCATCGGCAGTTCAATGTTTTCCAACGCAGTTAACGTCGGATGCAGGTTGAAAAATTGAAAGACAATGCCGACTTTTGTTCCTCGGAGGCGTGCGAGATCTGATTCTTGTAATGTTGAGATGTCGACGCCATCTAAGATGACTTTCCCTGATGTTGGTTTATCAAGTGCACCGATCATGTGGAGTAACGTTGATTTTCCAGAGCCGCTTGGCCCCATGATCGCCACGAACTCACCTTTGTTGATTTTCAAGTTCACACCGCGAAGTGCAGGTGTTTCCACGCCGTTCATCTTGTAGATTTTTTTGACATCCTGCAGTTCTATGACGACCTTGTTCACGTCTTCCACCCTTGTTCGCCGACGAGGGCATCGGCAGATGTGTTCTGCTTGGGCATGCTGGAGTTCATTATCCGGTAGTCGCCCTGCAGCCTATATATCGATTTTTCCCAATTCATTCCCAATTCTGTTCCGAATTATGATAGATTCAGGTGTGTCTCATGCAACACCACGTTGAGTGGACCAACCTTCCACTTCCTTGCATGTCAGGGTATGTTCTAGTCGCTGTGATGGTGTGGCAAACATAAATCCAATCCCCCTCTCATTGTAGCTCAGATAGTGGTCATTTCGGATAAAAAAAGAGAGGAGTTGTGCCACTGAGGTGGGAAAAGGGTAGAGAGGAGGAGATGGGATGCGTATGGCACAACTCATGCACTGTTCGTTAAGTCGCAGGTGGGCGTTGCCCGAGGGTCACTGAGATGTTCAGAGGTTCATGGTCACGAATAACAGTAAGCGTAATGATCTGCCCTGGACTGGTGTGCTCCTCGAGGTACGACATCAGGCAGTCTCCATCGATGATGCGTGTGCCATCCACGGCGATGATGATATCCCCGCCAGTGGTGACCCATTCATCGTAGATTTTCATTTGTCGTGTACCTCCTTGTAACCCTGCAGTGTCTGCAGCTCCTCCGCGTGTGACTTGCGTCAGAAGCCAGCCGTAGGTGACGTCTTCACCGAGTGCTGAGGCGATGGAGTATTTCATATCCACCCCAGCAACCCCTAACCACGAGTGTTGGTCATACGATCCTGTCGAGATGAGGAGGTCAATTTCACGGAGTATGGTACTGGAGGGAATAGCGAATCCCAGGCCGTTTGAATCCTCGATGATTGCAGTAGTAATACCTATGACTTCTCCTCGGTAGTTCAACAGCGGTCCCCCTGAGTTCCCAGGGTTGATGGGGACACTAGTCTGAATGATGTTCGCGATGGGGTAGCTTCCCGCGGTTGACTCTTGAATGGTTCGTCCAAGTTGACTGACGATTCCCGTGGTCATGGTTCCACCCAGTCCAAAGGGACTGCCAATGGCGATGACTGGGTCACCCACCTGCAGATCCGATGAACTCGTGATCTTGAGAGGTTGAAATTCATCTGCAGGTGCTTGGACATCAAGAATCGCTAGATCCGCATACGCGTCAGCGCCTATCACCGACGCAGGGTAGCCGTTTCCGTTCGAAAAGGTCACAGTGATGTTCATGGCACTATCAACGACATGGTTGTTGGTAATCACTACCATGTCTCCATTATAACTGTAGACAAAACCTGATCCTTGCACCGTGGCAACTTGCAGACCAAAAAATGAGTACTGTTGAACAACACCAGTGATGACGACCACGGAATCTTCTACTGACTGGTACAGTGCTCCAAGGGATGTGGTGTTATAGTAATAGTAGGTGGTCGTCAAGGTTACTTCATTGTCACTTTCCTCTTGAAGGGTGTCGAGTTGCTGGTCTAAAAGTGAGAATTCCGAGGTGGTCGCCGAGGAGCTGTACGAGCCACCGACGAAGTACCCTGCGATGAACATCGCCACGACAAAAAACGCGACGAATGCAGCAAGGTAGGTGTTCCTTGATTTTCTTGTGTTTCCAGAGACTTCATACATATCTAAATCCTCCTTTTTTTTTTGTCATACTTACTACTCAGATGTTGGTTATATTTTTTCTTCCCAATTCTTTCCCAATTTTCTCCCAATTTTTTTGCAAAAGAACTGTGAGGTTGTGCCGCATGATAGTGCAGGGGAGGGAGAAAAAAAGACTATACACTGACACAACAGTCACCTTGAGGAAGGGGTGGAGAAGAGACAAATACATCTCATGTTTTGTTCTCTTCTCATAGGGGGCATACTGTTTTTACTGGTTGGTTTCCTCACTTGACATGAACTCGTGTGGTCCTCCACAGGGGCCACCGTGTGGTCCTCGTCCGAACTGTGGTCCGCCCATGTGGTCTTGACCGAATCCTGTGGTATTCGCGAGATCAAATTCCTCTTGGATGATGGTGGTGATGTCGTCCCAGCTGTACCCTTCGTTTCTGAGTTCTTTTTGTCTGGTGAGTATTGTAAGTCGTTGCTCAGTCTGGGCGATGTCCTGATCGAGTCGTGAGTCAAGAACGCCGAATTCATCGAGTTTTTCCTGCATCAGCGCATGGAGTTCGTCAGGGGTTGCATTTTGTTCTATGAGGTTGCTGATGAGTTGTTCGAGTTCGAGTTGCTGTTCTTCAGTGAGATCACCAGCAAACGGTCTGAATCTGTCGTTTTCGAATCTCCCCCACAGCGGTTGTGGTCGTTCCAATATCGTGTCGTCGTCGGTTGTATCGGTGGTCTGTGCGGCTGCAAAGACAGCTCCGATGCCGGCAAGCATCATGCATACGAGCAGACCTCCGATGATTTTTTTTCGTAGTGGTTTCATTTTTTTGTCCTCCATTGTGTTTCTACGCACAGTTATATCAGCTGGTTATTATATTGATTTTTTACAATTCTCTTCCGATTTGTTCCCAAATTACTCCCAAATACGAAGAACAGAATGAGAAAAAAAAAATTAAAAAAAAGATTAGAGGAGTTTGAAGACTTCGAGTTCATCGCTGGCGATGTCGCCATTGAAATCGTAGGCGACGACTTTGATGACATGCTTGCCCATGGTTTTCTTACTCCACGTCCAGTTGTAGGGTTGCTCAGTGATGGTTTCCTGCAACACATCGTCAATGTAGAACTCGACTTTCTCTGCATCGCCACCTGGTCCACCCCAGCCACCCGGGATGTACGCTTCGATGTCAATGGGGCCGATGATGCGTGGTCTGATGAACGGCATGAGCCGTTCGTTGTTACGGTACAGTGCACAGAGTGGTTTTGCTATCTCGACCTCAATGGTCTCTGGTGTCAGCGAGCAGTTCACCCAGACTGTTTCGTTTTCTATCGCATTATGCCGGTAAGGGTCGTAGTACTCATAGTCGAACCGATGGATGTTCATGTAGACTTCCCCCGGTGCAAGAGCGATGCTGTAGAACCCTGAGGCGTTGGTATCTGTGTCTTTTTGATAGCTTGTGCCATCGTCGATGTTCACCCACTGAAACTCAATTTGTGTCCCGGGGAGTGGGAGGCCAGTGTCGTCAGCAGTGATGTACCCGCAGATGATCGCGTTTTCAACGGGGCGTGGGTTCAACGAGACGTTGACCCAGAGTGTCTGGTCTTCACTAATCACGAGTTCCTCAAGGTATTTTCTGAAGTACCCGTCTTTTTCGATGTCAAGGTCGATGTACCCAGCAGCCACGCTCATCTGATAAAACCCGGTGCTGTCTGAGGAGGTCTGATTGTCGTAGTGCTGCTGCTGACCTGAGTACCAGGAGAGACTGATGTTGGCTGCTTCCAGTGGCTGTGAGGTCTGCTCATCAGTGATGTACCCGCAGACGAGTGCGGTCTCTAGTGGGCGTTCATACAACGACAGGTTGACCCACTGTGTCTGGTTCTCATACATCTGGTACGGTCCCACAGTGCGATCACAGTACCCCTCCACTGAGGCGGTGATGCGGAGTCGTATCGCTGGGGTGTTCATACTGTAAAAGCCTGTGGCGTTTGCCATCGTCTGATTCTCATAGTACTCCCAGTTGTTGAGCCGTCCCCAGACATACACCAGCGCGTTGGCCAGCGGAGCTGTCGTATTCGCATCCGTAATGTACCCACAGAGTACTGAGTTCTCCTCAGCAGTCACGCTGCTTGTCTCAGAAGGTTGTATCGTGTGTTGATACGATGGTTGATGCTGACCGCTGGAGTGCAGAGGTACGACATTAGTCATGAGTGGCAGTTCACCGTCAAACCCGTCATACATCGTCGGGTGCTGACGATCGAAACTCCGTGGTTGGGCATAGTAAAATGCTTCTTCAGCAGTCACGATGTTGTCATTGTTGATGTCCCCATGTCCTCGTAACCCATCGATGATGTAGGGGCCAAAGCCACCAGAATACGAGACCTCGTCTTCAGAGGAGGCCATGAGCACCACACGGTTCTGCCCACGGACTTCTTCACCAAACCCGGTGACCCAGTCAGCCGCGGTCTGTTGAACCTCTGGTGTGTTTTCTGTGAGATTCCAGTTCGGTGGGTCGTTAAACCCACCCGCGTAGCAGCTATCCACGATGAGGCAGACGCCTTTGGACTCCAACCGGTTCAAGAGCACGTTAATAAGGTCATCCCAGAGGAAGAGTTTCTCATACGCAAAACCCCAGTAGCTCACGAGTGCTTCATCAGTCCCATCCGCTTCATCAGCAGGAGGGATATCCAAGCCAAGGGGAAACCCATGGGTGGTGAGGTACACCAGTGAGATATCATCGGCATCCTCCATGCGGTCAAGCCAGCGGAACCCAGCAATGATGTTCGTAACTGTCGCATCCTTTCCTTTGATCGTCTTGATATGGTCCTCAGACCACCACTCTGATTCCACGAGCAGGTCATAGAGGTCATCAACCTCAAGCAGCATATCTGGGCGGTTCTGCCCAGGATCATCTGCGTAGACTCCTACTGCTACCAGTAACGCCCAGTACTCCGTCTCATTACTTATTGTGACTCCAGTCTCTTGACTTGTGATGTACGGTTGGATGGTTGCTGGGAGACCAGCACTGACGACAGGCAGCAGCGCAGTCATACATATAAGAAGAACAGCAGCATAACTTTTCCATTGGTTCACAAACTCAGTTTTCATATCGTTTCCCCGCTGATATTTATTGAAAGAAGGCTATGTTATTATAAATAGTTTTTTCCCAAATCCTTACCAAATAGAGAAGAAATATATTAAAGAAGGTTCGAAATTCCCCTACTGAAAGGTTCATGACATGGATTCTTTAAAGAAAGTGCTCTACTGGCTTATCGCAAATTCTCTCGGTGGATATAACCGAGGGAGAATCCTTGAGGAACTCTTCAAAAAACCACAGAATGCCAATGAGTTATCAAAAAACCTTGAGGTAGAGTACAAGACGATCCGGTACCATCTCTCTGTCCTTGAAGAAAATAACATCATCACTTCTGTAGGTGGTGGGTATGGAAAGACCTATTTTCCAGCTGAAAACCTTGAGGCACAAAAACAGTATTTTCACGACATTTGGGATAGAATTGGGAAAAAATCAAATAAAGAGTAGGAACCATAGATAAGGTGAAGAACAACATGAATCAAATTCCAATCAATGAAGACAAAAACACAACAGTGAATAAGAAAGCTATCACACTGATTATCGCATTGGTCATCTGCGGGGTGGTCACCGGGTTGATTTTATCCAGTGTGTTTGTCATTGAGGCTAATGTTCGTATAGAGCATTTTTCGGGTGAATTCCGACCAGGTGAGCCTCCCATTATGAATTTCACGATGGAGTCTCTCACAGCCTCTGAGATTATTCTGCCTACCCTGGGGGTCTGCATCGTCTGCATTAGTATGTTTCTGCTGATTGGTTTGATTGCCGTGTACTTTAAGATCTTTCTGAAAACCAGTTCGAAGTATGTGGTGGGGTTGCTGTTTTTCCTGGTGCCGCTGTTGATACAGTCTATTTTTTCAGTCAACACGGTGCGGTCGTTGTTCGTTTCCTCGGCGATTCCATTTGGCCATATCCGTGAGAGTATCGGGTTTGGTGTTGGTGGCCTGGGGTTGATTCTGATCCTGGTGTCGTTCTTTGAGATCATTGGTTTAACGATTCTGCTGTATTTGAGCTCTGAATGAAGAACAGCTTCCATCCGTCACCCTTCTTTTCGGTAACTTTAAAAAAACATTTGGTGTAAGGGGATGCTGGTTGGAGGCAGTATGATATGAAGAAAGCAGCCGATCCCTGGTCGTTGCCAGAGGATGCAAAAGCTGTGTTACGAGAACGGTTCAGCGCCCTCAGAGATCCTGTGACACTCTGGGTGTTTACAAAGAAAGGGGAGAACGACCCGTTCAATGCGATTACGATTGCGTTTGCACAGGAGCTCACCCAACTCTCAGAGAAAATCACAGTCCAACAGTATTCCATTGGTGAGAAAGTATCAAAAGACCATCGTGTGAACTATTCTCCAACCATGTTGATTCAACCGCAGACGTACAAGATACGGTACATTGGTGCACCCATGGGTGAGGAGGGGCGGTCGTTTATTGAGACTCTCTTGTTGGTGTCGCAGAAGCAGAGCAACTTATCTGCAGCGTCCAAGAAGATGCTTGCGCAGCTGAAGGACCCACGGGACGTGCAGGTGTTCGTCACCCTGTCCTGCCCGTACTGTCCCGGGCAGGTGCTGCATGCGTTTCGCGCTGCAATTGAGCGACCCGATTTGGTTTCGGCAGCCTGTGTCGATGCAGCGGAGAACCTTGACCTCTCAGGGCAGTATGGTGTGGGTTCTGTGCCGCACACTGTGATCAATGGGGACACCATGGGTATCGGGTTTGAGCCTGAGGAGCAGTTCATACAGGAGCTTGTGACGCAAAAACCCGTGGAGGCACCTCCGCAGGAGCCTCTGCCAGAGGGTCATGTCCATGAATTCGATTTGGTTATCGTGGGTGGCGGTCCTGCGGGTCTGACCGCAGGGATCTACGCGGCTCGTAGTGGGCTGAAGACCGTTCTGCTTGAAAAAACCATGGTGGGCGGCCAGGTGGCAATCACCCCAGTGGTGGAGAACTGGCCTGGGTTTCAGAACATCCCTGGGAAGCAGCTCATGGACATGATATCAGTGCAGGCGAAGCACTACGTCCCGATCATGGAGGGTGAGGAGGTGCAGGAGATCAAGGTGGGGAGAACCATTGAAGCGCTCACATCGCGGAATCATTTCAAGGCAAAAGCCGTGATACTTGCCACGGGGACAGCGCATCGGAAACTACGTGTCCCTGGTGAGGAGCGCTTCGCGGGTCATGGGGTGAGCTACTGTGCGACCTGTGACGGGTACTTCTACAAAGGAAAGCAGGTGGCAGTGGTCGGAGGAGGCAACACCGCGCTGACTGATGCGTTGTACTTAAAAAGCTTGGGGTCGACGGTGACTCTTGTTCATCGTGGTGATTCCTTCAACGCAGAAGCCGCATTGATGGAGTCTGTGAACAAAGAAAACATCTCTGTGTTATGGAATACGGTTGTCGAGGAAATCCAAGGAGAGAAGCAGGTGACCCACATTAAAATAAAAAACATCAAGGAGAACTCAGGTAGTACCCTGCCGGTTGATGCGGTGTTTGTTGCGATCGGGGCAGTACCCAACAATATGCTTGCGACGCAGCTGGGGTTGAAACTCACAAAGGAAGGGTATATCGAGATCGATCGGTACGGCCGGACTAGCATCCCACGGATTTATGGTGCTGGTGATATCACGGGTGGTGTTTGGCAGATTGTCACTGCTGTTGGTGAAGGTGCAGCAGCCGCGTTGTCTGCGTTTCAGGATATTTCGTCACCGTACTGGATTCCTAAAAAACAGTAAAAAACGATTTTTTACTCTTTTTTTTTCGAAATCTTTAACTATTGCTTTTGTGTTCAGCGCCTTTGGAGGATTTTGTTTATGAGTATGAGAATAAGAAAAAGTCGAATATTAGTAATAACTACGATGATGCTTGTAGTAACAAGTATAGCAGTGAATGCTGAAAGTGATGGAACAGGTGATGTATTGTATTACGATGGACCTGATTGGCATGATTGGGACTGGGATGTGACTAATAAACCAAATGTTGATATTGTTGATATATCGTTCATCGCAGGAGATCGTCTAACACTATCACTAACCGTAAGTGGAAGTATCAATTCCGCACATTCGTTCTATCATGTTTGGTATAACACTTCAGATGCGTATTATCATTTATTCTATCTCCCCGGTATACAAGATGAAGTTATGGTTGCAGCTTTTCCTCTTAATTTTGATGAATGGACGATCGAAGAATTACAGAATTATACTCCACCTACATGGGAGGCTTCTATCACCAATGGCAATACGATAACAGCAACGGTTGATTGGGTAACAGAAGACCATGCGATGGTTAATTATTTTGGTTGGGCTCAAGAATGGGCTGAAGAAGGAGATCAATGGCTAGAATTTTGGATTGACTATGCACCCGACAGCTATAGTTCCTACGGAAGCTATGAGGACTATTATGGGACGGGAAATGGAGATACTAATGGTCCCAATGGAGATGATGTGACTCAACCAGGTGGCACCCCTGGTTTCGAAGCAGTCGCAGTTCTGGCTGCTCTTGGTGTCGCCTTGATTCTGTTGAAACGAAGGAAATAATTCCTTCTTTTTTTTCTTTTTTTAGTTCGAACTTCGTAGTTTCTATTGTCACATCCTTTTTTCTTCATTGAAAGAAACAATTTAACCTCCAACTGGAATCTCTACCAGGTTCCAAAAACAGTACACAACAGTAGTGAATTGTGGAGATAAATAAAAGAAGAAAGAGGATGAGGCGTAGTCCTGCCTCACAAAGGGTAGCCCACTACGGATGCCAGTATCCGCCACCACCCCAATATCCTGGGGGATAGTAGGCACTCCAGAAGAGTCGATCCCAGATAAAGCTGCTCAGCCACCACACAATAGCCATGATGATGATGTAGACAATAAGGCCAATGATGAAGTAAGTCATCTGCTGCTCTTTTGGTGTTTCCATGAAAATTGGGATACCGAGATACAGGATGTATAACCCATAGAGGAACCCTAGGAAGACAATGGCACTGATCGGTGGGTAAACGTACGCAATCCCCAACAGTAGCCCTGGCGTCGCAGCAAAGGATACCAGTTTCATGGCTTGCATTGTATTAGCTTTTGATTTAAAGTTACCAGCGAGCGCATTGAGCACAAAACCAAAGATGATAACCCCAACAATGTTCATAATATACAATAAAATCGCCATAATTATTCCATTTGAAGCACTACCCCACCATACGAATCCGTAACCAAGCAGTGCTCCTAAAAATATGGGTGCCGCGACAATCGCAAGGTAGATGATGATGCTTTGCATGGTCCATTGCTCGTCTCGGAGCTTCAGCAGCGTCCCTTTCGGATTAAATAATATATTCTTTGCCGTTCCTACAAATCCCATGATATCCATGTCGGTACTCCTCCGTCTAGTGCATCCTGAAAAATTTTGGATGGTCTTATACTTTTGCAAAAAATCAAGAAGTCGGCATCTTCTCCTTATAGTTATAAATAGATTCTTATAGCGCCTCGTTGTTTCTTGCCTTTCCTCATCGCCCCATGCATGTCCTATGAAAAAGATTCCACACATCGATAAGATTTTCCAATTGTTAAAAAAGGAACTTCGACAGTACACACAACCAGTAGTCTCCCGAAAGAAACCCCAGATCCCAGACACACCGTTTGTCACTTTGATCTCCTGTCTGCTAAGCCTTCGCACCAAAGACGAGGTCACAGAGAAGGCATCGCTACGTTTACTGAAGCACCATCATACACCTGAGAAGCTCATGCGTCTTCCCGAAGAAGAGATAGCTTCCCTGATTTACCCAGTTGGTTTCTACAAGACGAAAGCCAAACGAATCAAAGAGATAGCACGTACCCTGCACGAGCAGTACAACGGGAGCGTACCAGACACTATGGAAAGCCTCCTCTCCTTGAAGGGAGTCGGCAGAAAAACCGCGAACATCGTCATGGTCTACGGACACAAGAAACACGGGTACCTCCCCATTGACACCCACTGTCACCGCATCCCAAACAGACTGGGGTGGATTCGCACACGCACGCCAGAAGAAACAGAACATGCACTCAAACGCATCCTCCCGCAGCGGTACTGGGATGACTTCAATGATTTGTTCGTCACGTTTGGGCAGACGATCTGCGTCCCAGTTTCCCCGTTCTGCAGTCGCTGCCCGGTTCAGCAGTACTGCAAGCGCATCAATGTCAAGAATCATCGTTGAAAACACTTAGCTTTTCTGTGTCTGAATAAACTTCTCAATCTCAGAGACAGAGATATTGCTATTCGTCGCCATGATGTCAACGAGCTTGTCCTTCTCATCCCAGTTCTCGTAGTACTTCTTCTGCACACTGTTCAATGTAAACGCAATGCCTTTGCTCTCTGCAAGCTGTTTTAACTGCTGCTCTGTCAGTACACTTAAGAGTTCTTTCTTAATCGACACGACTATCCCATCCTACCACCAGGTAATGACACACTGACATTTAGCTGTTTCGCTTCACACAAGCACGTCCGCGCTCGTACGAGGAGTACGGACCGATTACTTTATTAATGGGAAACACAATTCCATTTCTACTACGTGGAATGGGATGCAGGATGGAGAGAAAGCAGTTACATCTCCGGAGTTATTAAAACCACTCGTGATACGGTCACTGCGGAGAAGTAGCGTGCGGAAGAAGATAGCAGATTACCTGTTCGAAATCAGCCCAAGTGGCAGTTACACGTCTGAGATTGCGTACAACGTCAAGACCACGCCGACCAATGTTATTGGAGCTATCCGAGGCATGAACTCCCGGTATCGTGACGACGAGTCGTTGATCAGTCTGAACCTTGTGGAGCAGATAGCGGGTGGCAAGCACCGTGACATCAAGCTGTACCGCCTCACGGATTTTGGAAAAGAGATTGTTGAAACCCTCAGGGACAATAAGAAAAGGTTCTAACCACCTCCTTTTCTAGAGTGTCCTTTTGTTTTTTTGTATCGAAACTGATAAAAAAAGGGCGAGCGTTATCCTGACATTGGGAGTTAGATAGGCTATGGCTGAAATTGATATTAAAGAGCTCCTCTCCACGTATGACAAGAAGAATCTGACGATCGCAACCGTCTGCTCACATTCCAGTCTTCAGATTTTCAACGGCGCAAAAAAAGAAGGGTTCAACACACTGGGGATCTCTGTTGGGGAAGTCAAGAAGTTCTACGATGCGTTCCCCCTGGGAAAACCTGATGATTTCTTCACCGTGGACAACTACAAGGACATTGCGAACTACGCAGAGGAGCTGCGGAAAAAAAACGTCATCATCATCCCGCATGGCTCGTTCGTTGAGTACCTTGGTCCGAAGAATTTTTTGAACCTGCAGGTTCCTACCTTTGGGAATCGGCATGTTCTGATGTGGGAGTCGGACCGGGAGAAGGAACGGGAGTGGCTGGACGGCGCTGGTATCACCATGCCCAAGGAGATCAAAGACCCGCGCAACATCGAAAAACCAGTGATCGTGAAGTACCATGGTGCCAAGGGCGGCAAAGGCTTCTTCATCGCCAAAACCTTCGCGGAGTTCTCCAAGCGCGTGAAGCATGATAAACCGTACACGATTCAGGAGTTCGTGATGGGCACGCGGTACTACTTGCACTACTTCTACTCCCCTATCCAGGACAATGCGTACAAGCTGAAGAAAGGCAGCCTGCAGCTGCTCTCCATGGACCGGCGTGATGAAACCACCATCGATGAGGTGCAACGGCTTGGTTCGATTGCTGAACTTGAAGAACTGGGGATCCATCCCACGTTCGTCGTCACCGGCAACATCCCTATCGTGATGCGCGAGTCACTGCTCCCCAAGGTCTTCACCATGGGAGAAGCCGTGGTGGAGAAATCCATTGAGCTGTTCGGCGGCATCATCGGCCCGTTCTGTCTTGAGACGGTTGTCACCGAGGATTTAGAGTTCAAGGTCTTTGAGATCTCCGCCCGCATCGTCGCTGGTACTAACCCCTATGTCTCTGGTTCCCCATACGCCGAGCTCATCCAACCGGACCTCTCCACGGGACGGCGGATCGCCCAGGAGATAAAGTACGCCACAAAACAGAACCAGCTTGAAGCCATCCTCAGCTAGAGGACACCGCGATGCTGACGTTGGTGCTTGCTGAGGCTGAACTCGAGCTGATACCTCCTGAGGTACAGAACCATCCTGCGATTCTCAAGTACGCACGGCAACGAGGAAAACCACCAGCGCGTCTGCTTTTGGATTCCAACTACCACCATGCAGCCATGACACACCTGCCCGAGGGTCGTCGACGCGGACGACCAGACATCACCCACCTGTTTCTGCTCACCGCCCTGGAGTCCATCGTCAATAGACAAGGTGATCTCACGACACTCATTCATACGCGGAACCAGGAGGTCATCGCTGTTCACCCTGAGACACGGATCATGCGGAACGACGAACGCTTCCAAGGGCTCATGGAACAGCTCTTTGAACACCACAGGGTTCCAAAGAAAGACCATCCGCTCCTTTGTCTCACACCTCAGATGTCTCTAACTGATATTATCACCAGCACTCACGCAGACACGGTGCTGGTTTTTTCAACAACAGGGACACCTGTCTTACTAGCAGAATATTTTCAACAACTAAGAGAACAGAAGCATAGCAACATCCTCTGCGTTATAGGAGGGTTCCCCTCAGGAACCTTCCACGCAGATTTGGCGGGTCACTCAACAGCGACCCTCTCTGTCTACCCCGAGATGCTCCCTGCATGGACGATTGCCAATGAACTCGTAGTGAATTACGAAAACGCGTGGCGGTAGAGCGTCACCATGATGCCTATCTGTGCCCACATCCGGTTCTCTGCTTCATCAAAAATCACGGACTGCTTCCCATGCGCCACCTCCTTGGTGACCTCGTACCCATAGTACGCTGGGAGACAGTGGAGGAATATTGCATCTGGTTTGGCTGCCTTCATGAATGATTGATCCACAGTGTATCCCTTGAACTCCTTGATGCGTCTCTCTTTTTCAGCCTCATCTCCCATGGACACCCAGGTGTCTGTCGCAATCACATCAGCACCAGTAGCAGCTCCCTTGGCTGAGTCTGTCACCTCGACCTTGACGCCGAACTTCTGTGCTTCATCAACGAACCACTGCTCCGGCCAGTACTGCTT
>JAFGML010000050.1 GCA_016927555.1 Thermoplasmatota archaeon | reverse complement strand
GTAGTACCCATCAGAAGGCATGGTGTCAGCAGAGATGCCCTCAACCAGGGGGTCAACCCACAGCAGTCTCGCTGGCACGGTGTCGTTATCCCCACCAATCAGGACGTACTCGATTCCCCACGTGTTGTATTTCTCAATGAGGTAATTCCGTATCTTCTCAGGTACATCAATACCAGGATACGTATTGCATATATAGTCAAGTGTGACAATACCTGTGATGATCCCTTGTGCAATATGAGCATAGGTTAAGGGGATGAACCCGTTTTTCAAGTCCTCTGTGGTAATAATCAGCATATCGTACACGGGTGGGGAGCGACTGGTCTTCCCAGTGACGTACGTTGAGAGAACCGCTGGGTTCTCTATCATACCAAGAACGTCTTTTTTATCGTTCTCACGTCCACGGTACAATATGTCCGCAGCATCGCTCGGCTGTAAGTGAACAACGATGGTGAGGTCAGTGAAGTAGGACACCTCGCCTGAAGCGGGGATGTACTGCACAGGATGGATGTTCAAGAGTAAAATCTGGTACCCCCGATAGGAATGGATACCCACTGTTTCAAAAATGGCAGAGGGGAACACAGAATGTGAGGAGTAGAGTTCTTTCTGTGGGATTGGGAGACGAGCAGACGTACTATCAGAGAGCGGGACTGGTTCTCCGACAGGTTGAATGAGGTATCCAAACCCTACATGTTGTTTTTGACTTTTAGTAATGGTAATATCTTTGACAGTGCGACCTTGGGGAAGCAGGAGAGAGATGCCACGGGTTGGTAAGCAGGGTTCACCAGCACTACCTGACGGCTGGGTGTCAGTCATGGTAATCGTATGGTACATGATGTTATCGATGAGGGTTTCCTCAACCTGTGGTGCAGAGAAGTGGAAGTCGACTACGAGATCGTCGATGTGTTTACTTTCTCCACGGGGGAGAAGAGTCAGTGTTGTTGTGAAGAGTAGCACCAGGATACAGAGTACAGCTTTTGTTTGTGTTTCTTTTTTGTTTCGTTTCATTGTCTCGACCTTCTTCTGATGACACTATGGTTCGAACAAGGAGTATAAAATTCTTGTTGTACACGCCGTTTCAAAAATAGGGCGATAACGGAAAAAAAGAAAAAAAAGAAAAAAACTATGGAGAGGCACTGTCATGGGTCGTCCAAGTTGGGGGAAGCTCCTTTTGCAGCTCATAGGCACCCATATCGACTCGCCCACCGATGAGCCGGAGGTTGTGTGCTAAATCCAGCAGTGGGAGGGGGATGTCATTCGGGTTTCCCTTGTTGACACAGGGTGATACAGGTTTGAGTGCGTAGGGGAGGAGCGAGCCAAGTCCGATGAAGTGTGGATCATCTTCTATGTTGCCTATCCCCGAGGAAGGGATTGGTACTGTACACGTATACGTGATGCTGAGTGTTCCCATGTAATTTGAGGTGTAGATCGTGCCTGTTTCCTCATCTGTGTCAGGACCGATGTGGGTGTTGTTGTAGACAATAGAGTTAGTGACGGTGATGAACGATGGTGAGGACTGGGCGTTGATACCACCACCAGAAGGATAGAACGGATTCGGGTTGTTGGGTATCTTGACGCCTTCATTATCCGCAATTGTGCAGAGACTGAAGCGTTGTGTTGTACTATTGTCGTCTCCCCCCAAGTAGACCGCACCACCGCGGAATGCGATGTTGTAATGGATGAGACAGTTTTCAAGGAAGAGTGAAGAGTTGGCGTACAACCCACCTCCGTCCATCACAGCGATGTTATCGCTAATACTGCTATGGGTGATGCGGGTGTTATCCAGTGAGTGAATCCCTCCGCCGTTCCACGCGGTGTTCCCTGTAATTGTACACCAGTCAATGGTACATCTGGTGAGAACCGCGATGCCGCCACCGTTGGTGTGTGCGTTATTGCCCTCGATGTAACAGTTGCGTATCTGCCCGTTGTCTTCGACGTAGACAGCGCCACCGTTCCCAGCACGGTTCCCACGAAGAATGCAGGAGTTGACCGTGCCGCCAAGTGGAAGAATCGCGATGCCCCCACCACTGTCCGTGTCCGTGACGTATCCACCTGTAATGGTAAATCCGCTGACGAGTGCACGGGGGTGATTGAGGAGGAGACACCGCTGGTGGGTATCGCTGCCGTTGAGAGTCGTGACCTCAGCACCATGGTAACTCTGCAGGGTGACTGCTTTCTCAATGGTGATGGGAGCAGAGAGGTAGTGGTGTCCATCAGGGACATAGATCCTCTGACCATCTGCCGCTTCATCGACGGCGTCTTGGATGGTGTGGTACCACACGCCTGTGTTGGCGTTGTACGCCTCATTCCACCAGCGTCCATGCATCGTGAAGGTGTAAGGAGCAGCGTAAGGGTCATCGTTCGGGATGATCACCTGTGTTGTTCGACGTCCTGCGTGCAGTGGCGTGAATTGTATTTTAAAGGTCGTAGAGGATCCAGGTTGAAGCAGGGTGATTGTTGGGAACTGGCTGACGTGATACTGATCAGCATCTGGTCCTTGGACCTGGATGCTTGGTGTCCCTGTGAGTTTTAACGGCTGGGTTCCCATGTTTTCAATCGTGAAGGTCATAATCTTGCTCTTCTGATTAAATGCAAGAGAACCGATGTTGAGAACACCAGTGTTACACACAGTGGTGTCATCGTGTTTCACCACTATGTTTTCTCCGGTGAGATGGGTGAGATGGAGGCTGACTGCAGGGTCGCCAAAGAGGTTGAGTCCGTAGTAGATGTACCGCATGCTCTGTTCGTTGACGCGGTAGAGGTTATCGTGTTTGGAATCGTGGTTCGCTTCACCCAGGGAGCGGATGCCTTCTCCGAAGAGAGCGTCAATGAATTCCCGGTGGAAGCGTTGTGAGGCAGAATCCGTGATGTAGAATGCTCCGTAGCCAAAGCGGGCGTTCCAGATGCCTGCGAACGCTGCATGGGAGGCTTTCGCGGTGAAGTACTCGGCGATGCAGTCACCAGTATTGATAGGACTGGGATTGTCAAAGGCTCCTGAACGGCAGCCCTGCGAGTAGATGAAGCAAGGATGCTGGTTGCTTAAGGAAAGAACATCTGTCAAGTTTATTTTCATGTTAGCATTATAATTTGCATGGCCGAGGTGGTTGATGAGGTGCACGTTCTGATTTATTTTATCGATGAGTTGTTGTTTCGTCCACGTCGTTTCATCACTGTCGTAGAGGGTGTCAATCGTGTAGTACGATGAAGGGATGCCCACCGTGGTGTAGCCGTGGTTGGTGGAGCCATCGATGAGCTCATCCATCATAGTGCTAGCCCACTCTGATTGTCCGCCGAAGCCAAGCTGTTGTGCGGCGAGCAGCATGTTCTCAAGATAGCTTTCATTGTCTGCGTAGTTCATGTACTGGATGGTTTTAGTGACGAAGTTCTGTGCTTCGGAGAGATTTGCAACAGTGGCCCGTCCGACGTACACGTCTGCGACTAAGTCGACGTCGCTACCGTTTTCCCCATCTGTTGGTTCCCCAAAGATGCTGTCGCCGTCATAATCATAGGTGCCATCCAGACACGCGTAGTACATGTCAGAGGGTGTGAACTCAGCGTTTCCTCCGGGTTTGGCTTGCACCCAGAGGCGTCGTGCAGGGACCAGTTCATGATCCCCTGCGAGCAGGACGTACTCGAGGCCCCATGAGGCGTATTTATCGATGATGTAGTTGCGTATCTTCTCAGCCTCATCGACCCCAGGGTAGGTATTGTAGATGTCTTCTACGGTTGTGATAACTGTAGTGAGGTCATGTGTTGTATGGTAGTCTTTGAGGGAAAGAAAACCAGTGACGAGAGCGTCTGTAGTAATAATGAGGAGTTCATAGGGGTCTGATGAGGAGCCCTTTGGTTGAGGTGAATATGTAGCAAGTGCCTCTGTGTTCTCTACCAGTGTTCCAAGATGGTGTTGGTCCTTTTCTAGCCCTCGAAACAGTGCATGGTCTGAATCCGTAGGCTGGAGATGGACTGTTATCTCAAGGTCGGTGAAGTAGGACAGGTCACCTGAGGCAGGGATGTACTGTACGGGATGGATATTCAAGGCTACGAGCTGATACCCGCGATAGGAGAAGATGCCGACTTGGGTCACTATGTCTGCGGGAAATACCTTGGTGGAGGCGTAGATGTGTTCATTGGGGACCGGGTGAGGCACAGACTCGATGGCTGAGAGTGGGACTTGTTCACTGACAGGTTGAATGAGGTAGCCTGATCCTAAATGTTGTTTGTTACTCCTCATAATTGTGATATCTTTGACAGTGCATCCTTGGGGGAGCAAGAGCGAGACACCACGGGTTGGTAAGCGAGGTTCACCAGCGTTTCCAGATGGTTGGGTGTCCTCTATGAGAATCGAATCGTAGTCGATGTCATCAATGGTTGTTTTTTCAAAGCGCGGTAGAGAAAAGTGTTGGGTCGTAGACAGTTGTGTAACGTCTTTTCCTTCCCGTCGTGTCACTGCGACTGAGGAGAGAGAAAAGATTGTCGTAAAAAGGAGAAGTGTCGTACAAATCGCAATAGCCTTCTGTAAGGTCTGCTTTGTAGTGTTTTGCATACATGCACCTTCGGATTATTTTTTTATATACTTTAGTTTATTTATGTCTATTTAAATATTTTGTAGAATGTATTCAAATAGCGGCAATTGTTTCGTTTACAGAAAAAGGAAAAGATAAATATTGCAGGAGAGATTCTACGTCATCTCTTTCGGGATTCACTCTCCAGAGAACATAACGTATAAGAAGTTGAGTACTCATGCGTTTGTGTAGTCTTTCACGGCGGGTAAACAAGAAATGAAGAGCAGAGTTGCGTTCTTTTCATTGGTGTGTGTTCTGGTGTGCTGTCTCGCAGTGCAGTCTGCTGCTGCCGCAGACAAGGTGGTTGTGGATTTCTACTACTCTTCCTCGTGTGGCTCCTGTCGCATTCCTCATGAGAACGTCGATGCAGTCGTCGAGTACTACTTTGGAAACGGAACAACGCCTCACCTGTTCATTAACCTCAAAGAGGTCGGTTCGAATGTGACGAACCGCCAGGAGATGAGCAGCCGTGGACTGAGTTACCCCTCGGTGATCATCAACAATGAGACCCGCATACCACGAAATAATATCACTATTGGGAATCTGATTCGGATCATTGATGCGTACCTCGCGAACGTGACCGTGGATGAGCCGTACGATCTCATGGTTGTCGACATCCCGTTCTTTGGCAAGGTGAACCTCTCCCAGTTGTCCCTGCCGGTGATGACCCTGGTCATGGCGACCCTAGATAGCTTTAACCCCTGCTCGTTCTTCGTGCTCATCTTTCTGATGAACCTGCTGTTGTACATGCAGTCCCGCAGACGCATGGCGCTCGTCGGTGGTGTGTTCATCTTCTTCTCCGGGTTGTTCTACTTCCTGTTCATGTTCATCCTCGCGAACACGTTGTTTGTGACCGCGACCCACATCGCGGTCGTCTCGGTTATCGCTGGTCTCATCGCCCTGAGCATCGGGGTGCTCAACATCAAGGATTTCCTCTTCGTCAAGAAAGGACCAAGCCTCAGCATCCCTGAGAAGAAGCGGCCGACGATCTTTAAGAAGATGCGTGACCTGGTACATACCACGTATTTGCCTGCGATTCTCACCGGGACGTTGTTTCTCGCAGCGACCGTGAACTTCTACGAGCTGTTGTGTACCTTTGGGTTTCCGTTCGTGTTCACCACCACGCTTGCTGCGTACCAGCTCCCCCTGTTTGATTACTACGTGTATATCTTCGTCTACAACATGGTGTATGTGATCCCACTGATTGTGATTGTTGGTCTCTTCATTGTCACGCTGGGGAAGATGAAGCTGACGCAGTGGCAGGGGCAGAAGCTCAAGCTGATGTCCGGGCTCATGATGTGTTCGTTTGGTGTGCTGTTTTTGGTGAACTATCAGCTGCTGGAGGAGTTTTTCACCCCGATTATTCTCCTAGTGCTGAGTGTTGGTCTTACGGCAGGGATTTCGTTTGTCTGGGAAAAACAATTGAAAAAAGACTCGTGACAACAATTTGAAACATAGAAAAAGAAAGAGAAGGACATAGAAGCAGATGTTCTATGCTGTTTTCTCAAAGTGTTGGTTACTTACTGATTCGTGTTTTATGGCAAAGCAACGTGGGTTTTGAAAAAACCATTCCCCTTGTTTTTCAGTATATAGCTGCTCCTACCGGGGCGGGCAATAAGAAGGATGTCCATATGATCACTGACGTACTTGCTGGTGAAGTCACCGACTTGCAGTACCATGTTGTCTGCAGCCCACAGCGCGTAGTTCATCCCGTACTGAGTAGTGATGGCGTCTGCATTGCTAAATCCCGTGCTGGTGCCATTCAACAAGTAGGTGTGATGATAATCTGGATAGCGGTTCTGCAACAACAGATCGGTTTTACCATCGCCATTGAAGTCACCAGTGTGGAGTTTTCGGTAAGAATCTGCCCACAGGTCGCTG
>JAFGML010000049.1 GCA_016927555.1 Thermoplasmatota archaeon | reverse complement strand
CATAAGAAATAAAAGAAAAAAATATTGTTGCTGTGCAACAATACTTTAGTCGTGGGTCGATGCTTCGAAGTGGAACCAGATCTGACCCGTTGCAGCAGAATTCGCAGAGGCACCTGATGGAATGTTCAACGTAATCTGCACCCACACCCAATCACGGGTTTGATTTTTCGCCCAGATGTTGGTTGATCCGTTGTACCTGATGTGCGCAGAATCATCAGGATCCCAGTCTGTGTAGATTCCATACTCGCCTGTGCCGTTCATGTACGCGACATTCCCGTCTCCTTCTGCCAGCACCCACGCTACACTATTTGAGGTATGCTGAGACACACCAGCACTCACCACCTTCTCATAATCAGCAGCATCAGCTTCCAATGCAGCCTCAATTGTCCGATTCGTATGCAACCAGATGTCAATGTACGTCGAGGCATCACCAGAGACGTTCACATGTGTGATGTTCACTGGGAACTGCTCCTCGTTGACAATTGCAAACGCAGCTGTGTAGTTCTTCACGGAGTTGGGGAACCAATCACCTAATTTTATCTCCACAAACTGTGAGCCGCTCGCGTTGTTCGACACCCGTAGCACAGGAAGGTTGTCATCAGAGCAGTTATCAGAGGCGACAAACCGTATGTCCGCGTTACTCGGGTGAACGATACCAAATGTGTACGGTACCTTGGTCGTGGCGTATTGTGTAGCCATGGTCATGCTTAAAACAATCAACATCACACCAATAAAGGTGAGCCTTCGGTCTATCCTCATTCCATCCACATCCCATGCATCCTAGTATGTTCTGAATCCATGCCCCCGTATATAAATTTATTGCCTTTTTTCTTCCTACCTGCATATGCACATGATAACATTGAGAAGCATCTCACGAGGATAAGCACCTGAGAACATGGAAAAAAATTAAGAAAAAAAAAGGAGAATAAAGGTGTCGATTGGGGTGTTCACCAATGTGTCCGTGGGTTAAAGTACGTTAAATCAATGGTGCCCCAGTCATCGTAATCGTTCTTCCCATGCGACCCGTCAGAGTAATCAATGAGGTCCGTGTAGATGTACCGGTAGTTCATCACACTCTGGTACCGTGCAAACCGCCAGTAGTCAACCTGCCAAGGCCATGCACCACGGTCAACCCCAGGCGCCCTGATGTTCAGGAGATGACCGTTCTCATGCATCATCGCCCCTGCGTAGATAATCGCACGCTGCTCTTCACTGCTAAACGTTTTTCGAATTAAACTGTCAATAAAAGGGACGTGCTTGACACGAGAGTCGTGGTAGCTGGAGGCCAGCAGGAAACAGTCAAGGGCGAAGACCCCGTTCACCCGTGAGGAGAACGCAAACCCATTCGCCCAGGTGCCGTTGTAGGAGACAATCGCCCAGCGGAACACCCCACGCCGCCAGTTCTGCGCATCACCATGCATGAAGTAGTTCCAGTAGTACGAGGAGAGCATCTGCTCAGTGAGCGTCGCTGCGAAGGGGACGGTTTCACCACCACCCAGGCGGCCGTCATCGATGTGCCAGACGATGTGATGACGCGCATGTGAATCCCGTAATAAATCAAAGCTCTCATTAGGCACAAAGCTCCCTTGGCCTTGTGGACCAAGCTCCATCTGGTCAAGCTCAATGAAGATGTCCTGCCGGAAGGGGTCAGAGCCCCACTGCCAGGTTTTGTACTCCTCAATGTTGGTCAACCCATCGGCATCATCGTCGTACTCCACGTGGTCCTCGGTGACGTTCGGGTCGTACACAACATAGTAGCCCTGTTGATGACCCCATGCGAAGTAGGTCAACCCAAAGGTGTGCTCCCATTCTATGGGCACTCCATCGTTGTCAAGGTCTTCCCCACGGTTGTCAATGAGCGGACTGGTGTTGTACATCTCAGTCTCCACCCAGTACGGTAGGCCGTCGCCATCGTAATCATTCTGCGAAATCGAGAACCACAGCTCAGCATCTCGATCAGCCTGGTACATCGTGTTATCGTCTACACCGCTGAGTCTCCCATAGCCGCTCAGGTCACCGAGCTCATCATCGCCCCACCAGACGCCGGTCGCGATGCTGTACACCAGCTCAGCGGTGCGGCACTGGCGCAGGGTACCTTCTTCTGGGCTGATGTCACAGAGATGGTCCATGCTGATGTCTTTATCCCACAGCTCAATAGTGACGTTGACAAACTCGACGTCCTTGGGCACCTCACAAGAGGCGGACCACCGCTGGTGCGACACGTACTTCATGTTCTCCCAGATGGCGCTTTCAAACTCCTCGTCATTGATCATGATTTTCACGTAGAAATCAGGGTCTGAGAAGGCATCAATAGTGTCGAGCTCCCGGATTTCGTCAATGGTGACCGTCACCGTGATGTTGTCAACCAGTGGATCAAAATCCCCGTTCACTGGTACGGCGGTGAACGCACCAGGCGTGGTTGGAAGACGTGTTGCAGACGTCGGAGCGACGAAGACTGCAAGGATGACAAGCGTACAGATGAGTTGTATGATCTTCTTCATGGTATTTGTATCCCCCTGTATAGTAGTATCAGTATTTACCATACAAAAAGACTGTATATATAGTTTTTTATCTTTTGAAAGGAAGAAACCGGCCATCTCCCGTTTTTTTTCTAAAACCTTAAAAAGAACCGTACAATACCTTCACTTATCACCCATGTGGTTGGGGGTTGCTCTATGAAGTTACTGATTCCACCAGAGCCACTGCTGCTGAAGAAACAATCAAAGGAACGGAACGACTACGCCTGGGACATCGACTCGCTCACCCTGTGGTTCGGCAACCGTCTGCCCACGTACCTCTGGAACGACGCAGGCTGGTCTGCACCGCTCAAAGCAGAGGGGTACACCTGGCAGAGCTTCCTGAAAATCCTTTCCTTACACAAGAAAGAGATGATCCGCTGGGCACGCAACTCCATCTCCTGGAAAGACTTCCTCATCAAACTGCAAGACACCATCACAGACCCGGTGTTCAAAACCATTCTGCTCAAAAAGAAGAGACATCCGCAGGCGATCATCGATGGCTAAACACCACCACAAGAACGGCTACCCAATTGTTTTAACCGCATCACGCGCAGAAGCCAATGAGTACGACGACAACCCGTTCGCCGCGTTCATCTGTACGTTCCCCAAGAAGCTCTCCGGGTTCGCCCTGCGGGAGCACCTCGAGCATCTCCCCAGTCATCCGGATGGTACCGCGCAACGCACCATCTACGGCTTGCGAAAAGTAGAAGCACTGCTCGCAGACGCGTTTGGCGCAGACAACGT
>JAFGML010000048.1 GCA_016927555.1 Thermoplasmatota archaeon | reverse complement strand
TTTTACTGCTGAAAACCAGAAAAAAGTGTGATGTGCGAAATGTGTTCTAATCAAGAAAAGAGCGTTGACCTGCGAAAGTCAGGTTACAAAAAAATTAATAAGTTAAATCTTCCATATTTATTATAGAGGTCGTATGAACTATAATCTAAAAAATTTCTTTTTTTGTATTTTGATAGTAATTTTTTTAATACAAACTAATATATTTTATGCAAATGGGGATAAAAATATTTTTCAACAAGATATAAATAAATCAAATTTAAAAAATTTACTATCAAAATATCGTGATGAAGCTATTTATGCGGAGTTATCAACAACATGTCCTAATTATTTGTCGAACTCTTCATGGTCTATGTACTGTCACGATTCACGGCACACTGGTCAAAGTCCTTTTAATACGTTTAATAATTTTGGTATCGAAAAATGGAGAACGAGTCTTGCTGGTTGGGTTCAGGGGTCGCCAGTTGTCGATGATGCTGGCGTTATTTATATTGGATGTGATAATTTTTACGCGATCTATTCTAATGGTACAATAAAGTGGTCATATAACACTCTTGGAAGTATTATGTCTGCGGCCGTGATAGATGAAAATGGCATAATTTATGTTGGAACGATATGGACGTCACCATGTTTCTATGCTTTTTTTTCTAATGGAACAGTGAAATGGAGTTATGGAACAGGTAATGATATTTTTTCCTCACCTGTAATTAGTACAGATGGCGCTGTAATTTTTGGTGATTACAACGGATACATCAATGCTCTATATTGTTCAAATGGGACACTACGTTGGCGTTTTCATACCAATGGCTTTATTGATTCCTCACCAGCGATAGGTGAAGACGGGATCGTGTACTGTGGCTCAGCTGACGGAAACCTGTACGCATTATATCCTAATAATGGCACGCTGAAATGGTCGTATCAGACTGGTGATTGGGTCGGCCGAGGTCCTGCGATAGCAGATGATGGAACGATTTATTTTGGGTCATGGGATGGATATTTATACGCAACATATCCAGATGGAACGCTGAAGTGGAAAACAAGCGGATATCTTGCAGGAACCACACCAGTCATCGGACAAGATGGTACAGTATATGTTGGTAATCGTTATCTAAGTGCCGTGTATCCAGAGAATGGATCAGTCAAATGGACATTCGATCCTGGAGCTGATCGAAGAATCATTGGGAGTAACCCTGCGATATCCGCAGATGGTACGATTTATTTTGGTACACATATCGGTGAGACTTCAGGCGGGGAAATCATCGCAATAGATCAGAATGGGACAGAGCGGTGGCGGAAAGAAATTGCGACCCTTTGGGTGGATTCATCACCGGCCATTGCCACAGATGAGACGGTGTATATTGGTTCAACAAATGATCTCGCCCATGTTGGTAGCGAAGGCTATCTGCATGCCTTCGGCCCTGGCGAACAAAAAAACTTTGAAATTTCTAACCCACTTGTAAATCATATTTATTTCTTCGGAAAAGACATAGGAGTATCAAAGAAAGGTAACACCGTTGTCATCGGGAGCGATACGATACAACTCGACATCAACTCCGAGGTTGAAGTCGAAAGTGTGAGCTTCTTACTAGGGACTCCATTTCATTATTTCAACCAATATACAGACACTGAACCACCCTATGAATGGAAGATGAATAAACGATACGCGGTGACCCCCATCTTCAATCACGAGCTAAACATTGTCGCAAACTACAAAGGCGGATGCCAATGGACAGAGACAATTCATATATTGTATTTCCATCTTCGTAATAACCAACCCGAATAACTAATTATTTCTTCAATGATTAAAGATTTCAAAATTACCTCCGAGAAAAAAAAGTTTCAATAATTCATTTTTTTCTTGGTCTATCCCAATAAGGACTCTTGCATTTTGGGCATACTCGAGGATATTCCTTTTTATCTCGTGGAATCCACTCATGTCCACATCGCTCGCATTTGAACCCTTCAACTGTGATCTTGATTTTTCCCATTCGTACTCAGTATATTATTTCATGGTATATAAATTTTAAGTATATTACAGGATAATGTTTATATACCCACATAATATATACTTTATTAGTAATATACTATATACGTAATTGCCAAGGGAAGTTTCGACGCTCACCCTTGGCAGGAAATCACGAATGCCAGTAAGCAATCAGATCTCCAAAGAAACCATAGCTATGGAGATATATAACACATTCGAACAATGCAAACAAGAAAAAGAAATAACCATAGCCGATTATCTAAACCAATTGCATCTTACTTGTTTTGAAGATGAGTACCGTTCCATAAAATTCCCCTATGAATCATTATTAAAACTCCTTATCTTCCAGAAACTCAAAGGTATAAAATTCCAAACCCAGTTGGAAAGATATCTAAGACATCACAGACAAGAACTCCATAAACTCAACATAACTTCTGTACCGAACCAAAGGACAATCAGTTATTTCCTAAACAATATCCTTGATGAAGAAATAAAGTCGCTCATAGATTTCATTGCTAAGAAAATCGAGGAAATCTCAAACAAATTTGGGATACTCCTTGATACAAACATCATACAACCACGAGAACAAAAGAAACAGGCAGAGCGGACATTCTACCATAACAAGAACCTGAAGACAAAAGAAATCAGCACATTATTCAAGAAACGATTCTCATCAGTCATTGAACTGAACACTAAAAGAAACTCTGTCTATAAGAAGAATGACCTCATCGACCTTATACTCCACATGTGTAACACCAATGACTTCGCAGAGAACGGAAGTAAAACATTCCAACTCCAGAGGATCAAGACACCAAATGGAGATACATTGCTTTACCATCTGAAGGACTACCAGGATATCAACCAGATGAAACGCATGTTCATGTCGATGTTCGAGATGATCTGGGAGACAGCACGAAAAGCAAACCAATTCCAACGAAACGTAGATTGCTCCATCGACTACACAGGCATTCACTTTTATGGAGACAGGAATGCTCCAATGGTTACAGAGGGAAAACCTGATCGAGGGACAACGCATTACTATAAATTCGCAACAATAACAATCTCAGAAAAGAACCAACGATTCACTCTCCTAGCAATACCTGTCGGGCCATTTGATAACAAACAAGAAATCCTCAGAACACTCCTTGAATATGCTTTACAACGAGTAAAGATTCGTCGGTTGTATGTTGATCGTGGATTTTTTGATTCAGAGTCTATTGAACTGTTCAAATATTATCATCTTAAATTCCTGATGCCATGTTCTGCAAACGAACGTATTAAGAAGATATACGAAGTCGTACCATCACCGACAGTAATCAAGGATTACGAAATGAAAAACGCCGTGTTTAACGTTGTCGTCGTCAATGACGATGATGGAGTAAAGAGAGCATTTGCAACCAATATTGACTTCAATGAAAACGACGTAGGACTCGCAGAACGATTATTCAATCTCTATAGCAAACGATGGGGAATCGAAACAAGCTATCGAGTGAAGAAACATTCGTTCAGACCAAAGACCACATCAAAGAATTATTTCATCAGATTGTTTTACTTCATGTTCTCAGTATTATTGTACAATCTTTGGTTGCTTGCAGACATCCTCGTATGCCTTGCCGTTCTAGGAGTTTTTAATGGAGATCATATCATTACATCCAAGTATTTCTGTAGTATCCTTGTCTCCGTGGATCCTGGAGGCTGATACAATGACCTCTCTTCTTGTTTTTATCAACACAACTCTTAGCGGATGCAAGATTTCTTTCCTGATTTTTCTTTGAAAAAACGTTGATTTTTTCTAGACAAGCAAAAAGTTCTTCTTCTAAACCTATATTATCGGCTTGGATCAATCCTGTTTTTACTACTCTGTTGGTCCTTGGTAGGAACTTTCGGAACTACTGCCCTCACCGCAATGTTTATATAGATGTGTCTATATGCTGGTTTTACTTTTACTACAGTTAAAAGGAGGCAAAAAAATTATGATGGCTGGAGGACAGCAACCAATTATCATCCTCAAAGAAGGAACAAAGCGAGAGAAAGGAAAAGGCGCACAACTCAACAACATCATGGCAGCACGCGCTATTTCCGACGCCGTGAAATCAACACTCGGTCCAAAAGGAATGGACAAGATGCTCGTCGACTCCATGGGTGATGTCGTCATCACCAACGACGGAGCAACCATCCTGAAGGAAATCGATGTCGAACACCCGGCAGCAAAAATGATCGTCGAAGTCGCCAAATCACAAGACGAAGAGTGCGGCGATGGCACCACCTCAGCAGTCATCCTCACCGGTGAACTGTTAAAATACGCAGGGGAGCTCATCGAACAGAACATCCACCCAACCGTTATTTGCAGTGGATACAAACTCGCGTCAACAAAGGCAGTTGCCGAATTGAACAAAATGGCAACACCCATAAAACCTGGTGACAAAAAAACATTGAAAAATATCGCAATGACCAGTATGGCAAGTAAAGGTGCTAGTACATCAAAGGAAATGCTTGCAGACGTCGTCGTAGCAGCAGTGACCAGCGTCGCTGAACACTTCGGTGACAAAACCGTTGTTGATATGGATAACATCCAAATTCAAAAGAAACACGGTGGCAGCATTCAGGACACCCGGATCATCAAAGGAATCATCCTGGATAAAGAACGGGTCCATGAAGGAATGCCCAAACAACTGAAAAACGCAAAAATCGCGCTCGTCAACGCAGCCTTAGAAATCAAAAAAACAGAGGTTGACGCACGCATTCAAATCCAAGACCCAACACAACTCCAAGCATTCCTTGACGAAGAAGAATCCATGCTGAGAAAAATGGTCGAGAAAGTCAAGAAAAGCGGCACCAACGTCCTTATCTGCCAAAAAGGCATCGATGACCTTGCACAACACTTCCTCTCCAAAGAGGGTATTTACGCAGTCAGACGCGCAAAGAAAAGCGACATGGACAAGTTAGCAAAAGCAACCGGTGCTATCGTTGTTGCAAACCTTGATGAACTCTCACCAAAAGACCTTGGGTTTGCTGGCAATGTCGAAGAGCAAAAAATCGGCGATGACAAAATGACGTTTATCACCGACTGTAAAAACCCAAAAGCAGTCTCTATCCTTATCCGCGGCAGCACTGAACATGTTGTCGATGAACTGGACCGGGGCATGCATGATGCTTTGTTCGTCGTCAAAGTCGCACTCGAAGACGGGAAATTAACCCCTGGTGGCGGCGCAGCAGCAACCACAATAGCTATGGCACTGCGCGATTACGCAAGCTCCGTCGGCGGACGAGAACAGATGGCAATCGAAGCGTACGCAAACGCAATTGAGATCATCCCCAAGACCCTTGCGGAAAACGCAGGGCTTGACGCCATTGACATGATGATTGAGATGCGCAGAGTTCATAAGAAAGGAGACAAAAACGCAGGGGTAGACGTCTTCAACGGGAAAGTCACTGACATGATAAAAAGTAATATCATCGAACCACTCCGCGTGAGCCTCCAAGAGGTGCAGGCCTCAACCGAAGCAGCAACCATGATCCTACGGATCGACGACATCATCGCATCAAAGGGCGGTGGTGGTCCTGGTGGCGGCGGAATGCCCCCTGGCGGTCCTGGCGGTATGCCTGGTGGAATGCCTGGCGGCGGTATGGACGACTATTAAGCCGTCCTCTCTTCTCTTTTTTTTCTTATTTTTTCCTTGTGCCTATGCCAACGAAAAAAACGACTGAGACAAAAAAACGAACACAAGATACCTTGCAAATCAAAATAAAAGAATTAGAGGACACCCTACAGCAGCTCCGGCAAGAACTTAAGGAGAAAAACGACAAGTACCTCCGCGCCTTAGCAGATTATCAGAATTATGAAAAACGCATGGAAAAGGAACTGTCCTGTCGCGAAGAACAACTCAAGAAAAAATATCTCACGGAACTGCTTGATTTCCAGGAGCTCCTCAAACAAGCATATGCGGATACGTCACCAAAAGAAGGATTAAAATTACTGATTCAGAACTTTGACAAATTCTTTGAAAAAGAAGGCATTACCTACATTGAATGCAAAGGAAAACCCTTTGATCATACCCTCCATCATGCCCTCTCCGTCATCGAGAAAGACGAATGTACCGATGGAGAGATTGTTGAAGAAGTAAAAAAAGGATACATGCTTGGGGAGAAACTCCTCAGGCCCTCACAAGTAATTGTGGTAAAAAAGAAAGACGAAACACCATAGGAGGTGTCAGTATATGAGTAAAATCATTGGAATCGACCTTGGAACCACAAACTCCGAGGCAGCATATGTTGAGGCAGGTAAACCTGTTGTGATTAAGAGCGCAGAAGGACAACCGTACTTCCCCTCCGTTGTCGCGTTCACGAAAACAGGGGAGATGCTGGTCGGTGAGGCCGCGAAGCGACAAGCGGTGACCAATACTGAAGGAACCGTTCAGCGTATTAAACGGAAAATGGGAACTGGGGAAAAGATTAAGCTACGTGGGAAACAGTACACGCCACAGCAGATCTCCGCGTTCATCCTACAGAAAATTAAGAAAGATGCTGAGGATTTCCTCGGTGAGAAAGTCACTGATGCTGTTATCACAGTGCCAGCGTACTTTAACGATGATCAGCGGCAAGCAACTAAAGATGCTGGAGCCATTGCTGGATTTACTGTGAAGCGCATAATCAACGAGCCGACTGCTGCCGCACTTGCCTATGGTCTTGACAAAAAAGGGGATCATAAGCTTGCGGTGTATGATTTCGGAGGCGGCACCCTTGATGTGACGATCATGGAGGTCGGTGGCGGCGTCTTTGAGGTCCTAGCGACCAACGGTGACACCCAGCTCGGCGGCTCAGACATGGACCAGGCGTTAGTTGATTATATCGCAAAGGACTTTGAAAAACAGCATCATGTTGATCTGCGGAAAGACTCTAAGACCCTCCAACGGATCCTTGAGATAGCAGAGACAGCGAAAATCGAGCTATCCTCCACGCTTCAGACTGACATTAACCTCCCCTATATCACCGTCGTTGATGGTGAGTCACAACATCTGGAGATGAAACTTACTCGTGCGAAATTTGAGGAGATCATCACTCCGATTGTGGAGCGCAGTAAACAACCGTGTCATCAAGCGCTGAAGGATGCGAAACTCAAAGCCTCTGATATCGATCATGTCGTGCTTGTCGGGGGAACCACGCGTATCCCTCTGGTGCAAAAGACCGTGGAGGTGATCTTTGGGCAGAAACCAAAACGGGAAGTCGACCCCATGGAATGCGTCGCGGTTGGTGCTGCGATCCAAGCTGGTGTCCTCTCCGGCGACATTGACAAGGATATCGTCCTGTTGGATGTCACACCGCTGACGTTAAGTATCGAGACCCTGGGTGGTGTCGCCACACCCTTAATTGAGAGGAACACTACAGTGCCGACCAAGAAAAGCAAGGTGTTCTCCACGGCAGCAGACAACCAAACCAGCGTGGAAATCAACGTATTGCAGGGAGAACGACCCATGGCGACGGACAACAAGAGCCTCGGGCGGTTCCATCTCGACGGGATTCTGCCTGCGCCCCGTGGTCTCCCACAGATAGAAGTCGCCTTTGATATCGATGTCGACGGCATCTTGAATGTCGCGGCAAAAGACCTCGGCACAGGAAAGGAGCAGTCGATACGCATCACGGGGTCCACCAAGCTGTCTGACAGTGAGATTGAGCGGATGAAACAAGAAGCAAAGGAGCACGAAGAGGAAGACAAGAGACGCAAAGAGAAAATCGAAATCAGAAACACCGCGGATGCCCTTGTTCATAGTACGGAGAAGACACTCCAGGAGCTCAAAGATAAGTTCAGCAGCCAGGACAAAGAATCCATCGAAAGTGCCCTCAAGGAGCTACGCGAAGCCCTCACCGGCGATGACACCGACAAGATAAAAGAGAAAACAGAGGCGCTCACCCAAGCCTTCCAGAAAGCCTCAGCAGCAATCTACCAACAAGCAGCACAGCAGCAACAACAGCAGCAAGCACAGGCAGGATCACAGCAGGACGCCTGGCAGGGTCATCCCTCAGACGATGACTCCACAATCAACGCTGATTACAAGGTCAAAGGAGACAAAAAGAAAAAAGGTCACAAAGACGACGAATAATCCACTCCTTTTCTTTATTCTTCTTTTTCTTCTCCCTCTTCTTTTTTCACAGTGACTTTCAGGTCGTCGACAGACCATTTCTTTGCTTTCTCTTTAATCACCATCACAGCGCAAGGGGCTGTCTTGAGCACCTCCTCAGAGACACTGCCGAGCAGAAACCTGTTGAAACCTTTCTTGCCTTGACTGGCCATCACAATCAAATCATCGTCTTTGACGAACTTGACGATCTCTGTTGCTGGTGCACCTGCAGCTAGTTTGGTGGTGGTCACTACGCCTTGTTCTTCTGTGATTTTTTTAACATCATCGAGGGCTGACTGTTTCTCCGTCTGAATCTTCTCCTCAAGGATTTTTGACAGCATGTACTGCTGGGAGTCGTTCACCGAGATGATTGACACCTCAACGTTCAACAGTTTCGCAAAAAACGCACCCTGCTCCGCGGCGACTTTTGAGATATCAGCCGTGTCCACAGGGATAACCACTCGATTGATGCCCTTCATCCGCAACCCTCACACATGAGTGAATCACGTCAGGCTCTTTTATGGTTTTCTACGTACCTGCTGGTTCGTGAAATGAACTTTCCAGTTCCCGGGGATTTGGATAACGAATGTACAGAACCCGGATACCGTTTGTACAACAACTCGTTTTAAACATCACTGACAAAAGAGGTACGTGAGGAGCCACACCCTATGTTGATGATCGTTGGTCAAATCTCAAGCCCCGAAGAAGCACATGAAATCGAGTTCATCACCAAGAACTTCGTGGTGGCGAAACGAGCCATGGAGCTTGCACGATCACTGAGGCATTAACTCCTCGAGGTGTCTGTCATGAACAAGAACAAACTCCACATCTGGATCTGGATGCAGGACAACCAGCTGCACAAGGCAGCCTACAACCCAGCGAGCAACACCCTGGTTGTCACCAATGAACGCGATGAAATCATCCTGAGACGCACCGGTATTACTCCTGAGCAACTCGCTCAGCTGGAGATGCTGTTCGTCGGCATTGGCGCAAAACGGATTGATGGGCACAGAGAGCCGTTTTCCTACCTGTAATTATACCATTTATTTTTCTTTCTTAATCCTGCCACTGCGCCTTAATCCAGGTTTCCATAAACCGTTTTGAAATCTCAGATCTGGCTTGCGCAATATCAGTGATGGTGAGGATCCCAACGACTTTTTCTGAGGAAATCACTGGGAGCTTCTTAATCTTATGTTGCTTCATGATTTCCAATGCTTTCTCCAAGGTGTCCAACGCGTTTATCACTTTGATGTCTGAGGACATGATGTCTCTGACCTTGGTCGTCTGTGGGTCTTTGTGTTGGCATACAGAACGCTCAATTAAATCCCGTTCGGTGACAATACCTACGCACGTCTCCGCATCAACGACCACGAGACAGCCGACTTTTTTATCCTTGTACGCCATACAGGCGTCAAATACAGAAGCCTCTGCATCAACAGTGACGACATTCCTGGTCATGATTTCTTTTACCAGCATACCAGCACACAACTTCTACTAGGAATGTATCAGGTCTCTCCGTTATATTCTTAACTTCCCTATTCATTAAGGTACTTGTGAAAATCAAATCAAGAAAAGAGATCCTCACTGATATCATCAGGGATGCTCAGCACCATCCTCGTGGCTGGAACGCAGCGTTTGGGAAAGACCCAGAAGTGTCCTCCTCTGACTGCTTCATCTTCCATCCAGATATCGGCATCTACCTGCTCAAAGAGTACACCAAAAACCCGTTTGAGACCAAAGGGATTGGTTCGAAGCTTGCCCGTCACATCGACGACGACATCCATGAACAACTCACCAAACACGCAGGGGATTTCGGCATCATCCAGGGGAACATCCAGAAGATTCTCTTCAACCTCAACAAAGGCATCCCGCCACAGACAATCCTTCGCAGCGCAATGCACGGTGAGGACTTAGGAATCACTATCCCCGTGCAAGGCAGCGCGTCAACCTCACAGGAGACCTTCTCTGCTCTATGCCGCTCGTTTTCACCACAACACAAAAAACTGGCGTCACGCTTCGAGCACCTTGCCTCCGACGACGGCCTGTACACCGCGTACGGATAAGACATCCTCACTTATGGTACTGCTGTATTTTCCCAGATGCTTCCTTGCGTTTCTCCTGTAACTCAACCAGGAATCGTTCCATGAGCTCAGCAGCGCGTTTCTTACACGCGCCACACATCAACGTACCGTTCTTACAGGACTCATAGGTCTTTCGAAGCTCGTTGTCATCCTCAATGAGATGGTACAAGTACAACTCATAGATCATGCACTCATCAGGTTTGCCACCTGATTTCTTCTGCTCCTCAAGGGTCGCGGCACCACCGGTTTTCGCGTTCATGATCTTCTTTGTTGCCTCAGCAGGGGTGTCAGTAAGGAAGATAGCGCTCTCAGGTTTTGATGAGGACATCTTCTCGCCAGTTAACCCGGTGATGAACCGATGGTACGTGGATGATGGTGGCAGGAACCCATAGCCTCCAAACCCGGGCTCAGACTGCGCTAGTGCCTCATCCACCAAGGGAATGTCTGCCTCTGTTGCCGTGTTTAAATAAATCGCCTTGTAGTCTGTGATGCGCTTCAAATCAGTAAACCCGTGTTTCTTCAGGATCTTCTCTGCGTTATCAAGCAGCGTCTCCACATTGGTATCAACCTTGACGAACACCCCGATTTTATTATCCTTCGTCACGGTCACGTTGTAGAGTCGATGCGCCTGGGCGATATCCCGACTCAGCCGGATGTGCGGGTCCTGGTCCACGCCCACCGGTACCAATGTCGGCCGCAGGCCACCAAACTTCTCCAGCTGCACATGCAGAATGTCACCAGTCTGCACCAAGGGTGAAAAGATGTGCGCCATGTTCGTTGCACCCTCAAAGCCGTACGTAGCCACCATCTGCGACCAGTTCACCTTCTTGCCGAGCAGGTATGCGAGGTCTTTGACATCCTGGTGTGACGACTGAAAATAAATATGGCAGCGCTCTGGTTGTAAACCAAGGGCGATATAGTTGAGAATGTACTCATTGATCGCGAGTTCCTTTGTCTCTGCCATGCTGTACCCGCGGGTCGCAAACGCCTCAATATCAGCAACCGCGATGAAGATATCTGCTCCCAGACTCTGGTAGTACATCACCTCGTCGATTACCATCTTATGACCCAGGTGCATCCGGCCAGACGGCATGAGTCCCGTGAGGATCGCCCAGGGTTTCTTCTTCTGTATCGCCTCATGGATCAGCTCAAAACCACGATGGCCGAACACCACGCCACGGCGCAACAGACGATGCGGATGCGGTAGATCCTTCCAGAGGTTCTCTGAGAACTCTTCAATGCCGAATTCATCACGCAGCCGCGCGTAATCCTGATACGTCGTCGAGCTCCACGGGTCAATCTTCATAGGTTGTCTATCCTCAAATCCGGTATCCTTACAAAAACTTACCGTTCAATGTGGGAAAGAACAGCACAACTGGTTCTGACGTTTCATATAAAGCTTACGAAAAAAGAAATACTTTATATCATCCTGCCTGCATTATGCCTTTAGAGGGATAACGAAAAAGGAGTTTTTGACATGCACCAACACTGCTCATTATGCGGCTCAAACCTGTTACCAGCAGACGAGGAAGGCCTCTGCCACCTCTGTAAAATGTCCATCATTTTCAATGAAGACACCTTCCCAGATGTCGAGGACTGCGCTTCATAATAGTGCATCACACGACATGGAAAGCAAGGAAACATAATTGATATAAAATACCAGCCTATCGCTTTTTTCACACACTATGAATCCAGAGTTACATAAAATCCTCACACGACAGCACTACGCGATCGTTGGTAAACATTCTGGGGTAAAACTCTGCCATTGGATGAAACAAAGCCTGCTGCATGGAAGGGAATGCTACAAGCAAACCTTCTACGGCATCCAGTCCCACCGCTGCCTGCAGATGACACCAGCGATCACCCACTGCACCCAGATGTGCCTGTTCTGCTGGCGGCTGCAGAACTTCACAGAGACAACACTCTCTGACAGTGATGACCCTGAGTTCATCATCGACCAAGCGATACAGGCGCAGCAGAAGCTCATCACCGGCTTCAAAGGAGACCCACGCTGCGACCAGAAAAAATGGAAGGAGGCCAACCATCCCAACATGCTTGCCTGCTCACTGTCTGGGGAACCCACCCTGTACCCAAGACTTGGTGAGTTCTTTGAGGCATGCCACAAGCGAGGCATCACCACCTTCCTCGTCACCAACGGCACCAACCCTGATGCGTTAGAACACCTCGACCCCCTCCCCACGCAACTGTACGTCTCCGTGGTCGCACCCACACCAGAGCTGTACAAAAAACTCTGTGCACCTCTCATCTCTAATGGCTGGGAGAACTTGCAAAAAACACTTGCACTGCTCCCCTCACTAGATACCAGGACCGTGATCCGCCACACCCTGATCCACGACTGGAACATAGACGACAAGTACATCAAGGCATACGCCCAGCTGGATGCGGTAGCACACCCACAGTTCATTGAACCAAAGGGCTACGTGTTCGTCGGCTCCTCACGCAACAGGTTGCACTTCTCCAACATGCCGACCCATGATCAAATCAAACACTTCGGGCAGCAGCTTGCAGAGCAGCTTGGCTACGAACAGCTCATGGAAAAACCAGACTCACGTGTCGTCCTGCTCGGCGCACAGAAGAACAACGCCACACTGCAGTGAAAAAAAAGAAGAATGGGGAGGAACACGACAGAAAATCGGTCAGCCTTTGATTTTCCGACGTTCCACTTTCACGCCATTTGGCGATATGATCATCAGGTTATTGCCAATGCCAGCCACATCACCACCGATGTCATCGGTCGCGCGTTTCAGCTCATTGGTGACCCGCTTCAGCAGGACTTCCTGGTCAGCAATCGCGGTGAAATCAAGAATCAACACATTGCCGCCGTACACGTAATCAGTTAATTTCTTTAACTCCTCATACTTTTGAATCTCACCAATAGCAACGTACATCCGCGCAGCAGGAGCGCCTCCTGCCTGTGCATCTGTGTATTTCTCAAGGTCGATGTACCCCTCAGTTGGTCCGGTTCTTTTCTCACCAAAAATCTTACTTGTTATTCCCATGCGACTACACGTCTCCTAATTTTTGCCAGTAATCTAAAATATATTTCTGTTTATAAACATTTGTAACGTTCGATAATTACTCTTCCACCATAGGTAGCTCTCACGCCCCACTGCCTCCCTGGTACAACCAAAAAAGAAAAACGTTATAAACGGCAGTAAGCGATACTGGTACAGGTGTGAGGGTGAGTACACGTAGCAGACTCGTTGAACGCATCGTCATAAAAATAAAGGTGTTTGATGACGGCAGCTGGGATTGGAACGTCCGTCAACGATTCCTCAGAGAGCCACAGATGAAGCTTGACGACCTCCTGTCCATCCTCGATGACGTCAAAGCAGAGATCCGTGCCGCTGAACAGAGCCAGGAGCCACCACAGGAACCACTCCCGTATACAACCCCGCCGGTTGCTCCACCAAAGCCACCGACGCCTCAGAAGAAAAGAACGAAGAAGAGGACAACCCTATAGCTCACTCAGACTTCTCATCTCACCACTGGTTTCATACGATGTGTTGAGTGGTATCATATGTTGTACTATCTCCATGGGTATCAATCCAGCCCTACGAGTGCGAAAGGAACCCTGTTCAAAGACATCCTGCAGGCTATTCCGATTACGTACCGTGAGGGAGCACCAGAGGACCTGGTCATCCCCCAGTGTCTCCATCGTATCAAGGCCGTCGTTGAGAAAGACCGCCATGCCGTGCTCATCGGCTCATCCCTCGGTGGGTTTCTTGCTGCATCTATCGCCCTTGCCACACCGACGGTCACCCACTTGATGCTCCTGAACCCTGCGATCATCCCGCCAGACACAGACCTGCAGAGCATCCAGGGGATCCCCCCGCGGATCCTTCAGGACATGGTGCAGCCACGCCTCTTCGACCAGAAGATCCCTGCCCTGATCACCATCTTCCGAGGCACTGACGACACTGTCGTACCGGACAGCTGGGTGCTCAGTTTTGCGAAAGCCCAGCAAGCCATGGTTCACTTCCTCAAGGATGACCACCAGTTCAGTGCGCACCTTCAGCAGCTGCCTGCGCTCATCTCTGCGTCCTTACGAATGCGTCAGCAACCATAATCGGTCCCCGACGTAGTGCAGGGTTTTGACTGCTTTTCCAGAACTCTTGGCTTTCATCTCCTCACCGGTCATCAACGCCACCCCCACCGCCAGTGGCTTGCGGTGCTTCTCGTCACAAATCCAGACTAAATCATCTTTGTGAATCCCAGCATCAGCATCACGGATCCCTGGGGCCATCACATCTGCTCCCTTGGTGATGAACCCTACGGCACCCATATCCACCACCACGAAATTCGTAGTCGGCTGGTACTTCATCACCCCCAGCAACGTGAACACCACCTTGTTCTGATGCATCATAAAATCAATGCTGTCGTTCACCAGCACCACGGTGTACTCCTCAAGGGTGCCAACGTCAACTGCTGAGTGCACATCAAAGAACTCACCCTGGAACCGTGATTTCAGATCAGCGACCAGGTCTTTGACCTCCCGCTCTTTTAACCGATGTCGGTTCTTGATTCTCACAGCCATACACCACACATTCCAAACAGGGTTTTAAGAGTTACCCCGACAACTTACGCCCAAACTCTTATAAATGATATCCCTATTTCGTGTCTCCTAGGTAACCACCATGGAAAAACCACTGAAGCTTCTACATGCAAGCCTGAATGCCCGGGTTATCGTTGAGCTGCGCGGCGGGGTTGAATACCAAGGCGTACTGGACGGCTACGACGTTCCTCACATGAATCTCGTGTTGAAAAACGCTGATGAGCTCTACCGCATGGAGAAGAAAGCAAAACACGAGAAAGTGATCGTACGTGGTGACAACATCATTTATATATCACCGTAAAATAAGGGGTACTCACTATGACCAAAGGAACAACGTGCAGATCTGGTAATAAAACCACGCATATCGCCTGTCGGCGATGCGGCAGGCACTCCTTCCACGTCCAGAAACGACGATGTGCGTTCTGCGGGTTTGGCGAGACAGCAAAGATGCGCCACTACAACTGGGTGCGAGAGAAGGTATAATCACCTCGTTTCCTCGTTTTCTTAGTCCTTCTATTTTTCGTTTAAGAGTCTGATGAGGTGTTCTCTGGTGTACCCAAACGGCACCAGAAGGCTTTCTGCGCATTTCGCCAGCTGCCTGAGGTAGTAGCCAACGTCAACGTCCTCAACTCCATTGATGTGCTCTGCGAGGCAGACCCGGTGCTTGTAGTCCCGTGACTGCTCATGGGTAACCAGGTAGCGGACGGACTGCCCGAGCGCCAGGCAGATGCCGTCATCCTGCAGCTGCAGGAGCGCTGCTTTAGGCAGCGTCTGCACCTTGTAGCGCTCCAGTTCTTTTGACGCCGTCGTGGTGAACACCAAATCCTGATGATCCACGGTGTCGGCCCGCAGTGCAGCCGCCTGCTTCCTCAGGGTGTCTATCGACGCAGGCAGGGCCCTTCGGAACTCCTCTGCATTGTCAGCTGCTTGCAGCACGCTGAGCATGTCCTTCTGCGCGTTTTTCAGGAACACCGGGGTGTTGTGCTGCCGGAGTTCGATGCCCCGGACCTTCAGGGTGTTGTCCTCAAACACCCCATAGTACCTCGTCAGGGCGCCCACGCCCGTGGCTTTGCTAGGAAGGAACACGATCCACTTGTACCGTCCTTCCACGTCCATGCGGATGCCGGTGCGGATGCTGATCTGCCGGGAGAGATGAGACAGGTTGCTACACTTCGTTGTGGCTTTGACCCAGAGGGAGTCGATGATCCCATGCAGGACCTCGTAGCCGTGCTCCTGGGCGATCTCGACAGCGGACAGCAGAATGTCACGGCTGTACGCAGTGATGCTCTCATGGCACTCGATGCGCCCGTAGCGGGCGTTCCGGTACCCGGTGTAGCCGAAGCAGACGACCAGCACCCACTTCCATGCCTTCTGCAGCTCCGTGTACAACGCATGGTCGTAGCAGTTGTTTTTCGCCCGTGCCTTGAAGCAGAACCGACGCAGCAGGATAGGCTCCAGGACCGTGGGCAACAACCCTTTTTGTCGCTGGCAGATGTGGTACCCCAGCTGCGGGACGTGATGGGTAGAGTCTGGGCAACAGGGGCACAGCAGCGTCTCCGGGCTGATGTTGTGGACCACCATGATGTTCGGGTACAACGAGGCGTAATCCAGTTCGACGACGTCCTCATGAAGACCCTCCGCAGGCTCAAGGACCAGTCCGCCGCGGTCCGCGATGAGCAGCTCTTCTGCGGTCTTCCAGTTCTCTGGTGCATTCTTCTTCCAGGGGATGAGGTACCCCTGGATCATGGCGGTGTTGACCTCCATCTGGCTTATCGCTGTGCCAGGTCCTAACCGGGAGAGCAGCTGCAAGGGGATGTTGGCGCATCGGGCGACGTCTAGGATGCCGCGCAGACCGCTCTCCCCGTAGAAGAACGACTGCGCGGTGTCCAGATGGATGCGTCCCTGCAGGAGGTAGAACGCGGGTCGGTACACAATGCGTCCGTAGCTGAAATACGATTTCGCTTTCTTCGCTGGTTTGAGGATGTGGTGTTTTTCCCTGCCCAGGGTGAACTGATGGTCGATGCCGCAGAGTTTCGCACGGTGATACAACATGGGGAGTAGGATGCTGTCACCGTTCACCGTGGTGATCACATCAGGGTCGTGCTGCTGGATCCGTCTGACCAGCGTGAGAAGGGTGTCGGTTTCGTTGTCCTCCTTGATGAGCTCATCACCCAGTGTTACCGACTGGAGTGGCTCTTGGAATGAGGGTACGCGTCTCTGCTGTGGGAGACCCAGGTGCAGTGTTTTGAACGTGGGGATGTCGTAGTCCAGTCCCCATTGCTCGTCCTCTAAAAGAAATCGGTGTCCGTCCCAAGTGACCTGCGCGTGGCAGAACACGCCGCGCTCGTGGAGGTACCGGGTCGGGAACCGGAGGTCAACGTTGAACAACTGGTACTTCTGGAACCCACCCCAGGAGTCAACCATGGTGGCGAGGGCATGAAAACCGTTGAGGGTGGCTGGTACGATGTCAAGTACCATGGTGTGCTTCGGTGAGCCCAGCGTGAATTTCGCAGGGGTGAACTGTAGTTGTTTCACCTGCGGCAGTCCTTCCAAGGCTGCGGCAAGAGCTGAGATGTCTGTGGAGGGTGCATGGACACAAAACGATGGCTCGTAGGGTGCTGCTACCCTGGTCGCTTTTCCGTTTCGAAGCAGCCAGGTGACCATCACATTGTTGGTGTAATCAGGGTACACGTCAAGGATTCTGCCGCTCAACATACTCCCGCAGCTTCCGTAGTGTTTTCTCGTGCTCCACGAGGATAGACATCACAATCGGTTCGAACGGGTTGGGGTTGGTGATGTTGCTGCCTGCGGCGGCGTGTCGGCGTGCATGGTTCATGAGCTCGTTGAACGCCTCCTGGTCAATGGTGCGTAGGGCGCGTTTGAAGTCATTCCACTCCCAACCGAAGGATTCGACAACCATGCGGAACGTTGGGACGGTCCGGCCCATGTTTAGATCACCAGTCCGAAAGCCTCAAGCCGCTGTTGTCCTGCGGTGCCATGCAGGATGGTTGCGGTCTTCTCTTGGTTGACAAGCTCCAGGGTGGTAGAGTGTTCGAACTGCTTCATCCTGACGATGTCCGTGACGCTGTCGTAGAGGATCTTCCCGAGACCTCTGGCTGGGGCCAGCGGCATCGAGTCCTGGTTCGTCAGCACCGTCACCAGGGTGTAGCGGGTGGTGAGCTCCTGAAGTTTCGCAAGGTCCTGTGCTAGGATGGTGTGGGCCTCTTGCGGGCGGACGTCTGGGTCGTGGTAGAGTGCTGGCAGCATGCCGATGATGAGGGTCCGTGGGGTGCGCCTCTGAATGAGTGGCTCGAGGTGCTCCTGGATGAGTGCGGAGAGCTGGTACACGGTGAACGCCCTGCTGATGACCACGTTCTCCAGGACGTCCCGTTGGTCAAGCTCCAGCAGACGGGCGTATCGCGCGATGGTGTACGGGTTGGCGCGCATCCCGCCGTCAATGTAGATGGTCTCACTGTGAAACGTGTGGTACGTCATGACGCACAGTTGGTTGGGCAGCTCTGCGATGAGGCTGCTGGTGCCATCCACAAGGGTCACCTCCCCAGCCTTGAACCCCTTGAGGAGCCGGTCGAGCTCTCGGATTCCTGAGGCGAGGATGATGTCTGGTCGTACGACGTGTACAGTGGATGCGCGTGCTGTCGCTGCCTGCTGATCACGTCGTGGATGGTTTATCTTCATAGCTGATACCTCCCCCTATTTGAGGTGTGGGAAAGACTACACAGGCGGAGGTGTGTTAAAAACCTGGGGCAGGGGTCAGTGAAAGTATTGCCCTGGTTTGTCTCAAAAGTGATTTTTTTTTTTTTTTTTTTTTTTTTTTTTTGGGTGAA
>JAFGML010000002.1 GCA_016927555.1 Thermoplasmatota archaeon | reverse complement strand
AGGAAAAGCCTTTCATTTCAAGAAAGGAGACTACGTTATATTTCCTGAAGGTATGAAATGCAACTGGAAGATCAAGAAGGCTGTGAGTAAACACTATAAAATGGGATGAACCTCTCGTCGTTCTTCTTGTCTTACTAGAGGTACTCTTTGTTGTTATATTTGTTATGATTAATTGAGCGTGGAAAACATTGTAAGTTTTAGTTTACCACCATAAGACATCACCTAAAAACGTCATTCCAAAATAGATGAGGATCACACCAAACACCCCAATCAGGACACGGTACCAAGTTGACCCAAGGGCGTTGACACCTCTCTTAGCGAGATACGACACCGCAGTTAACCACACGTAATCCATCCACACGTGACACAGAAACATAAAAATCACACCAGCAAGCGCTGCAAGCTCCAGTGCCATGAAAATCAACGTCGACCCGACCGTCAACCACCAGACAATGAAATACGGGTTCAGTGCGGTAAACAACACACCAATGAAGAACAAACGATGCGCAGGAGCAGCTGCTGGTTTCTGCTCAAGCTGCTTTTTCCTCAACGAACCAAGGAGTTGATACGCCCCAAAGAGAATCAAGACACACCCGCCAAGCACTCCAATACTGTTACGAAGGACCCCCTCGTTTCTCACCGCAAGCAAACCAAAAGCCAACAGCATGATGAGTGAGAATTCAACAAGAGTATGAGCAAGAGAAAAAATCAAGCCACTCCGAGCACCGGTTCTCGCACCCTGAGCAATCGTCTGAACAAACAGAGGACCTGGGGCTAACGCACCAGAGGCAGTCAGGAGAATCACGGTCACCACAAAACCAAGCAAATCCATACGTAACTTCCGTACCAGACTCGTGTATAAAGAAACTTCGTTCTTTTAATAAAAAAAGCATCATCAGCTATTTTAATGAGAAGAGCAGATGCAGGGTAGAAGCTCCATGGAACAAGAAATAGCAGCACAGGTCATCGCAAAGTACCTCAAGAAAGGAAACATGGCACGGTGCTTACGAGATATCTTACCCCCTGCAGGGCTCTCAAAGACACAGCGGGAGGAGATAGCAGAGCTGGTCCATGACGTCGTCCGATGGAAGAAACTCTACGACCACATCATTGACACGAAAGGACAGGTGCTCTCCCCACAGACCTACATTCAACTCGCCATGGAAGGAGCACAGTCAACAGCATCATCATATCCCTTTGAGTACCGCTACTCCTGCTCTCCATTTGTTGCACAGATTCTCCAGCAGTATCCAGACTGGGCGGACTACCTCAACGAAACACCACCGACAACCCTGTGTGTCAACCTCAACACCACCGCACCTGACCAGGTCATGACACTCTTACACGAAGAGCACCTCCCAGCTGAGCACGCAATCCTCCCAACCGCAATTCACACCACCTCAACAAGCAAGTACTCTCCAGTAGTCACCCAGCACCACGCTCACATTCAGGATGAGAACAGCCAACTCATCGCGACACTTGCCGCTTCACTCGGAGACTCCATACTGGATTACTGTGCGGGAAACGGCGGTAAAAGCCTAGCCATGGCCTCGATCACCCAGAATAACAAACAACTCATAGCCTACGAGATCAACGCAGACAAAAGACACACTCTTCACAAACGGTGCCTGCAATACAAAGCCGCAGTACGTGTTGAAGACCATCTTCCTGACACGCAGTACGACGTCGTGCTCGTCGATGCGCCCTGCAGTGGACTGGGTGCTGCACGCAGAAACCCAGAAATCAAATACATAGAAGACATCGATGAATACCCACCCATGCAACTCAACATCCTGCAAAAAGCAGCACACTATGTCACATCAGGCGGGTTCCTCCTCTATGCCGTGTGCACGTTCACACCAGAAGAAACCGCCACAGTCATTGAACAATTCATCGACAAGAGCTCATTTACCATACACGATATCACCTCTCTCTCAGACACCACATCGTTCCAGCAGACACGACACGGTGCATTCACCAGCCTTCCTCGAGGCGATATCTTCTACTGCTCCCTGCTCAGCAACAGCTAACCTACTATGAAGGGAGGAAGGAGGGGGAAAAATATGAAGAAAAAAAATGAGAATGTATTTCCCTTCCTCACCAGATACTTCTCTCTACCCCGGGGTATATAAACTATTGTTGATACAATACCATTTTGTCGTTCTGTCAACCAGTGCTACATTTTGTACATGACTAGGCCGGACAGCAGCTTTGGCAGGAAATACGTTGATTTCTGCGGCATGTGCTCGCCAGCATCAGCAATCGCTTTTAGCTGCTCTATTTTCGTCGCGTTCATGAGGAACGAAAAATCATAGTCTCCTTCGTCTACCATCTGGACAGCCTCAGCGTCCACCCTGGTGTACTTCACATGATCCTCAAGGTTCGCATCGGTGATACCAAACGGCTCAAGAATCAATTTATGGAGAATAGAGACATCCAGTGTCCGCCAGGTCTTCGAATGATCCGCGGCGAGACGATCCATCACCTGTTCGTCTTTCAACGTCAGAACGTAGTACGCATTCTTGCTGTACATGGCGAAGGTGTGCTTGGTGTCCGTCTCAATGTCTTTCATGATTTTCTTGCCCATAGCAACATAATCGTATTTCTGTTTCTCCAAAGGTTTCTTTTCGATGGTCACATAGGGTTGCAGTTTCGTTAGAGCATCTTCAATATCAGCGTTGGGGAGGTGAATCAACCGATGGGTAGGCAAGATGGAGAGGCCGGGGTCAAACATGTTGCACAGCACGACCATGATGTAGCGGAATGGAGCGTGTGGGTCCGTGTTCCCTGTCTGCTGTTGTTTCTCCATAGCAAAGTTAATGGATGTCTGGTACCGATGGTGGCCATCAGCGATGAACAGGATCTTCTCATGGAGACTATCCACAATAGATTGAATCACGCGTTGATCCTCCAGCCGCCACAACCGATGAGTGAACCCATCGTAGCCTTTCACACTCATCATTGGTTTACCAATTGCGGCATCAATGGTTTTTCGAATGCCATCTGCCTCATCCATGTACATGAGTTGGATGGGTTCAAGGTTCGCGTCACAGGCACGCATGAGGTTCAGTCGATCTGCCTTCGGTTTTGCCAGGGTTTTCTCATGGGCTTTGACGGTTTTATACTCAGGGTCCAGCTTCAGCAACACGAAGAATCCGTTCATCTGTTTCTTCTGCTTCTTGACTGTGTACTCCACTTTGTACGGGTAAATGGTTGGTTTTGTTGACGACAGAAGAACCCCTTGGGTCTGCCATTCATCGAACAACAGCTTTGCCCTCGTGTATCGGTTCTCCTGCTCGGTATCGGAAGGCTGTATTTTTCCTAAGATGAGTCTGACGAAATTATATAGATGTTTTTCGTACAGCTCGTGTTGCATCTTCTCTGAGATGATGTCATAGGGTGGAGACATGACCTCGTCAAAGTTTTGTATTTTCTCCTTGTTGTAGACCAGGCCTTTAAAGGGAGCAACGTCAACCATGTACGCAAATCCTCCTTGAATGAGTCCGGTATATGCTCTCATATTAAAAAGATTGTTCAGCCTCATAGCCGTTAGTTGTCGATGAAAAAGGACTCATCTGTAGGGCATGGGATAGTCGACACTCGTTATGGTGTCGATGAATCTGACATCAGCTCACTAATAACATGTTGAAATAGGAAAATGAGGTTCTCGTTATCTAATTGATCTCTTCCTTCTTGTTTTAAATCCCATCTGCATTTTTCGTTCTCTTCATCATACTCAAAATGGATGATGACCTTGCCTTGTGGCATACGCACACTCCCCGATGAAACCTGTTAATACGCGGATGCTATTAAAAACCTCCTTTTCACGCTTTTTCGTGTTATGTTCCCCAAAATAGTTATATCATTACGCCAGTGCATTTCTTTCCGATAGTGTTAAATAAAAATCTCTGTTGTAGGTGTTGAAGGTTTCTTAGAATAGTCCTTTCAGGTGGCGAGTCTTATGAAGTATAGAGACATTTTGACTACGTTCCTCGTAGTAGGGTTCTTTCTTTCTCTTGCCTATGCGCTTGGTGTCTCAACAATAGTATGGTTTTGGATTATTCCTATCTTATTTTTTGCTGGACTTCTATGGGCGTTGTACTATCTATGGCTCACGTAAGAAAAATTATATTGTTGTTGTTTCCTCGCACAGAGGACAAATCCCTGCTCTGGCAGTCCAGTAATCCTCTCCTATACGACCAAATCGACATCTGCATCTCTGACAGATCATAAGGAGAACCTCTCCCTAAGCGTTTAAATACTTTCTTGTCCAACTCTATCCAGAACATTAGTAGTGGAAGAACGCTTAAATATCACAGGATATTGCACACCAGCTATGAATCAGCACATCCCAACACAAATCACCACTGTACTGCAACAGTATCAGCTCTGCGATGCCTGTCTTGGTCGCCTCTTCAGAAATTCCTGTAAAGAAGGTTCGAATACTGAAAAGGGAAAAAAAATCAGAACAACACTGCACCAGACGCACCAGGTACCTACAAAACAATGCTGGCTGTGTGAAGGACTCATTGAGGACATTCCTCATTTCGCCAGATTAATCACTGACGCCCTCCGAGAGAATGAATTTAACACGTTTTTAGTCGGCTCAAAAATAGATGACGAAATACAAGAACGAGAGCATCACCTGTGGGAACAACTCCAGCTACAAGACCCTGAGCCTATCAAGATGGAAATCAACAGGGAAATCGGGAAAATCCTCGAGCCCCAGCTCAACAAAACCGTCGATATCCCCAACCCTGATATCATGGCTATCGTCGACACCGCCTACGACGTCGTAACACTGCAAATCAGCTCCTTGTTCATCTATGGACGTTATAAGAAACTCCAACGGGGAATCCCGCAGACGAAGTGGCCTTGCCAAGTCTGTCGTGGAAAGGGTTGTAAAAAATGTCAGTACACTGGGAAGCTCTACGAAACAACCGTCGAAGAGCTCATCGCAGAAAAACTTGTACATGCTGCCCAAGGCACTGGAGAATCATTCCACGGGTGCGGACGAGAGGATATCGACGCACTGATGCTTGGCAACGGCCGTCCGTTTGTTCTGGAGATCAAGGAGCCAAAGAGACGCTGGCTTGACTTACCCACACTGGAGCGAGAGGTCAACAGCGCAACCACCGGTCAGATCGAAGTCATCTCTCTTCGATTCTCTACGAGGGACGAGATCGCCCGACTGAAAGCAGCAGAGTTTCAGAAAACCTACCGTGTCACTGTTGAAGCAGCCCAACCGTTCAATAAAGAAAAACTTATAAAGGTGGCTCAGACATTACGGGGTAAACCCATAAAGCAGTTGACACCGACACGTGTGGCCCATCGTCGGGCCAATAAGGTTAGAGAACGTACGATATACAACTGCACCGTTGAACAGGTAGAGGGCATCAGAGCTACTCTCACCTTAGAAACAGAATCCGGAACCTACATAAAAGAATTCATCTCTGGTGATGACCAAAAAACCCAACCAAATCTCAGTGACCTCATCGGCATACCGTGCATCGTCACAGAACTCGATGTCATTGAGGTGAAGGGGGAATAAGACCTATGGTGAAACGATCAAAAGGAACACGAAGTAAAAGCAGATACATCATGAGGAAGAAACCATCCACACGTGGGATATCCTCTATTACACGATCATTACAACACTTTAACGTTGGAGACAGTGTGAGCATTGCAATAGATTCAGCGGTGCAGAAAGGCATGCCACATCACCGGTTTCAAGGGTACACCGGAAAGGTCGAGGGTATGCAAGGACAGGCGTACCTCGTTGGTATCATTGTAGGCAAGAAACATAAAACACTCGTTGTGTTACCTGAGCATTTGGGGAGAGTTACCTAGATGGAAGCAGCGACAGATCAACCCGGGAAACTCGTGTCACTTGCCGAAGTCAAAAACATCTTAAAAAAAATCAGTAAAGAACGAAAGGAGATGCTCCACGAGCAGAAAATCGCACTCGAGCATGCAGAGAAATTTAGTAAGCTCAACGTCAAACAGACAAAAGAATTAATCGCGGATCTCCAGAAACTTGAGCACGTGGAAGAGATCATTGCGTATAAAATGGCAGATATTCTCCCGATGTCAGAGGATGATGTCAAAGCTATCTTTGCGAAAGAACGGTACACACCCAATGATAGGGAAATAAAAAATATTTTGGAGACCATCAAAAAACATTCGGTTGAGTAGATGGGGGTTGGTGAGCATGGAAGACTATGTCTATGTCCTGGATTACTTAGCAAAAGGAAGAGGGGATCTCTCTCCCTACAAGCGGAACCCAGTCGTGTATGGCATTGGGGAGGCGCAGTTCACGTTCCTTGAACTCATTCCAAAGCATGACGCGACATTTACAGTAGGAGAACGTATTTACGTTGGGAAAGACGCAGCGCTACGCACTAAAATTGAAAAAATAAAAGGGCGGGTGAATTTTGAGAACCTCACCTCAACTGCGCATGGGGAACTGCCGTACGTACTCCTTGACATTGTCCACAACAACGAGGCACGGTTCGTGAAGTTCTTCAATGAGGCATCAGCTATCTCTACTCGCTTTCACGTCCTTGAACTGCTCCCGGGACTTGGCAAGAAGATGATGATTGAAATCCTGGATGAGCGCAAGAAGAAACCATTTGAATCGTTCAAGGAGATGCAGGATCGGATTGATTTTCTACGGTCACCAGACAAGCTGATCTCCAAGCGTATTGAACTGGAGCTCACGGACCCAAATCAGAAGTATCGCGTGTTCACTCGTCCCCCGTTGACACGGGACCATCAACAATGAGAGAATGGCGAAACAGCGGTTCGGACAGCACTTTCTCATCAACCAAGCAGTCGCACGCCGAGAGGTCACGTATGCACAGATCACACCGGATGATGTGGTTCTTGAGATAGGGCCTGGGAAAGGAGCACTGACACAGCTCTTAGCACAGCACGCATCCTCTGTGCTTGCGATAGAAATCGATGCACATCTCATTGCAGCATTGCAACCCACCCTCCCATCGAATGTCACCTTGATTCCTGGCGATGCCGTAACCATTGATTTCTCCAGCCTCCCACGGTTCACAAAGGTTGTGTCGAACCTTCCGTTCCAGATTTCCTCACCTATTACCTTCAAGTTACTCTCCACCTCTTTTTCACGGGCGGTTCTCATCTATCAGAAAGATTTCGCAGAGCGCCTCGTGGCACACCCTGGCTCAAAGCAGTACTCACGACTGACGGTTGGTGTTGCGTACAAGGCACACTGTCGCATCCTTGAAGAGGTACCACGCACCTGCTTCTCCCCAGTGCCCAAGGTCGATTGCTGTATCGTAGAGTTGATTTTACGAGACACACCGTTGTTTGTGGTGCACAACGAAGCGTTTTTCTTCCGTCTCACTGCAGAATTATTTTCCCATCGACGGAAAAAAATACGTTCTGTTCTCAAGGGGTATGTGTCGTCGTACGACCAGTTACCCTACCTCGATCAACGGGTCGAACAGCTCACCCCTCAGCAGATTGGGGAGCTTTGTAACCTGATTGCACCATCTCCCTAGACTTCCTCACTCATACCTCATTCTACAGGAGGAATGCTATTTTTCCATTCTAGTATTTTCCTAACGAAAGTTTAAATACCAATAGTGAGAAAGTATAACATGTCATTGGTAGACATGAGATGACCTATGGACAAAAAAATCATGATCGTCGATGATGACCCGGACCTGCTGGTCTTCATGCGCATCCTCTTCGAAAGCCAAAACTTCGAAGTGCTCACGGTTGACAGTGGTACCGACTGCATTGAAGAAATCAAACGGGGATTCAAAGGCATCATCCTCATGGACCTAATGATGCCTTTTATGGATGGCTGGACCACTCTTCGAGAAATCGTCAAAGGCGGGTTAGACAAGCACGTCATCATCTCCATCATCACGGCGAGTGGACGAGCAGACCCTGATAAGATGAGAGGCCTAGAGCCGTACATCCACGAATACATCCAAAAACCCTTCAGCCTCGACAAACTCATCGCAGATGTCAACAATGTGTCTGTCTCTTCAAAACTCATGTATTTTTCCAGAAAAAATAGAAAGAGAAAGTAACACCCTCCTTTCGCCCTTCATTTTTTTTTAGAGAAACGGCGAGAGAATATTTTGTTGTATCCAACTGAAGACACCTAGGAAATCCAACCCGATTAACAACACGAAAAAGAGCAAAAAAAACAGCATGATTCGCATGGTAAAACGAATCAGCCGCCAGATGAGGAGCAAGGCTACTAGGAGAATCAGAAACACAGCCCACAGCGGAATCGACATCGACAGGAACTCCATCGCCACCATCACTTCGAATGTTCTTGATTCATTTAAAGATTTGGAAAAACATAACATATCAGTAGAAACTCTTAAAATATCCGATTCGATGAGTCATCACGACCACGATGATGACATTTTATCTCACACTAAGTGCTGCATTATGCTGAGAAATGGGCGAGCTGAGTGGTCATGATGCTTCGTGCTCCCAAAACATACTAAAACTCTCATGCTATGTCACGTTTGTGTCCCATCACCAGGAAATTATTAAACCAGATTCTATCGAACAGCGTGACTACCAACTCAACATCGCACGGTCTGCAGAACAAGCAAGTACACTGGTTGTTCTCCCTACCGGCATGGGAAAAACCGTCATCGCCTTGCTCGTCATCGAACAAGAACTCTCCAACCCACAGAACAACATACTATTTCTGTCTCCCACCAAACCACTGGTGAATCAACATGCGCAATACCTCGCCGATCATCTCGTCCCTACAGACATCATCGCTGTGTTCACCGGGGAGACTCCACCAGAGAAACGAATCGATCTGTGGAAGACAAAGCGAATCATCGTGTCCACCCCGCAAGTCATTGAGAACGATTTGATAGCCAGACGCTACGATCTCTCATCTATCTCCCGCATCATTTTTGATGAAGCCCACCGTGCAGCAGGGAACTACTCGTACGTCTTCATCGCGAACATGTACACAAAGCAACGGGAGGATCGACGCTGTCTTGCCATGACTGCATCACCCGGGGATAACCTCTCAGAAATCCTTGAGGTCTGCAAGACCCTTGAGATAACTAACATAGAAATTCGCACAAAACAAGACCCTGATGTCAGAGCTTACGTCCATGACCTGGATATCAAATGGAGAGAAATCACCCTTCCTCACGAGTTCGCCTACTCCCTGCAACTCCTCAGAAAAGCACTCGCTGAACGACTCGCCATACTAAAAAAAAGTGGTGTGCTTGACACAGCGTCACTGGCGTTACTTAACAGAAAGAAACTCCTCGAAGTACAACACAAGATCCAAGAGGCACTACGCACACATCCACAGGACTCAACGACGCTCTTCCAAGCAGCATCTGCACAGAGCGCAGCCATGAAGCTCACCCATGCAATCGAACTGCTACAGACGCAAGGTGTCAACGCCCTGACCAGCTACATCTCACGTCTCGCGACAGAGGCAAGCACAAGAGGCGGAAGTAAAGCCTCTCGAGACCTCATGAGAGACCCGGCCGTACTTGAAGCCATCGCCTACGTTAAATCTATTCACCTTGAACACCCAAAGATACAAGAAATTACTTCGATCGTCAACGATCAACTCACCCACAACCCTGAATCAAAAATCATCGTATTCACGCACTACCGAGACACGTCACAGTATGTCCACCAGCAGCTTACGGCACTGCCACGGGTCAAACCAGTGCGATTCATCGGACAAGCAGAACGAGACCACGATAAAGGCCTGACCCAGAAACAACAAATCGAGATTATCAAGCAGTTCAAACAAGGCACCTATAACGTCCTCATCGCAACCTCCGTCGCTGAGGAAGGATTAGATATCCCCTCCACGGATTTAGTCGTCTTCTACGAACCTGTGCCCTCTGAGATACGCAGCATTCAACGAAAAGGAAGAACCGCTCGAAAAATGCCTGGGAAAGTCATCATTCTCATCGCCAAGGGAACCCCTGATGAAGCCTACTATTGGTCGAGTCGCCAGAAGGAACGCAACATGCACCGAGAACTCGAGGTCCTGCGGACAGCGTTGCATAAACAGGTTCATGATCCGACCTCTGCGTACCACACGATCGTTCCCCAAGACAGTCAGAAGAAGCTAGAGGACTACTCACAACAAGCATCTGTAAAAATACTCGTAGATCATCGAGAGTCCCGCTCACCAGTCATCAAGAGTCTCACACAGCGAGACATCACTGTGGAACCGCAACAACTCGATGTTGGAGACTACGTCCTATCCTCTCGCATAGGAGTAGAACGAAAAACCGTTGATGATTTCCTCACCTCACTCATCCAAGGAAAACTATTCGTCCAGATGAAGCACCTCCGAAGTGCCTATTCACGACCACTCCTGATCATAGAAGGAGAAGGACTTCTCACAAAAAGAAACATTTCTCACAACGCTATCTTTGGGAGCTTCAGCTCTATCATGATTGATTTTGGCATCCCCATCATCACAACAAGGGATGCTCATGAAACCGCTGATTTCCTTTCCGTGACAGCCCAACGGGAACAACGACAGGGAAGTAGAGCAGTTGCTCTGCGAGGGGAAAAAACAGCAAAAACCATCGCTGAACACCAACAGTACCTCGTCGAAGGACTCCCTGGCGTTTCCGCGGTCCTTGCACAACGGCTCCTCCAACACTTCGGCAGCATCCATGCCCTTGCCAACGCCTCAGAAGACGACCTCTGTGAGGTGCATGGAATAGGAAAAAACATTGCCGCAGATATCTTAAAACTCCTCCATGCAGAATATCTGACAGACTAGCCCAAATATTTTTATCTCACTTGATGATTACCGTCAAATCTAAGGGTGACTTCGTATGCCGGAAGATTCAAAGAAGATTGATCAGATTTGCGATGGTTTAAACATGATTAGCGAGGATAATTCTATACCACGAAACATCAGGAGAGGAGCTGAAGAGGTCAAACAAATCCTTTTAAAACCAGATGATCCCATTGACCTGCGTGTCGCCTCTGCTACCTCCCGTCTGGATGAGTTAGCAAACGACCCAAACATTCCCCTCCACGGACGCACGCTAATCTGGAACATCATGAGTCGCCTGGAGGAACTCGCATAACACTTATATGCTCTGAAGGATATAAACAAAGAAAATTATTCCATTGAACCACAATGGGAGGGAGAAAATATGATACGAATCGGACAAGCAGGCATCCCCTTATCCTGCAAAGGACGGACAAATAAGGATGGGATTGTCTACACTCATAAAAATCTTGATCTCAATGCTATCGAAATACAATTCGTCCGTGGATTGTACGTTCTATCCGATGAAGAAGCTCATTTCATTAAAGATTACGCGCATAAAAATGATATTGAAATCCATGTTCATGCGCCGTACTACTTGAACCTCGCTGGTGACCGCGAAGAAGTCACCATGAGCTTTGAAAAAATCATGAAATCTGTGCAGATGGCTAACAGCATTGGCTCGAAAACCTTGATCATCCACCCAGGCTTCTATGCTGAGAATAGCCAGAAGAAAACCCTCAAACTCATCATTAAAAACGCAAAGAAAATCAACAGCACCTTTAAAAAAGAAAAAATAAAAACAAAGCTTGCCATGGAAACCATGGGAAAACGAAAGGTTTTCGGCAGCCTCGATGAAATCGTTGAAGTCTGTAAATCTGTCAAAGATGTCATCCCTGTCATCGATCTTGCTCATATCCATGCTCGTGAGAATGGATCGTTAAAAGAGCGAGAAGACTTTGAAGCCATCTTTGATAAGCTCAAACCTCTACGATTACGTCACTACCTCATTCACATCACTGGTGTGCTCTACGAAAATGGGAATGAACTCTACCATCTCCCCATCAAAAAAGGTGACATGCCACTGGCGCCACTCATTGAAGTCATCTTGGATCGTAACCTGAATGTCACGTTAATATCTGAGTCCCCACTCCTCGAGCACGATGCTGTCTACATCCGCCTTCAGGTTGAAAAAGCGATTATGAAACGAACAGGAAAGGAAACTGCCTACTACAAAAACCTCTCTGAGGTCACAAAAAAATGACCACCACAGATACATTTAACCAGTCAATTACGTACATTTCAAAAAAAATACAGGGTATTCTTGCTCTGGTCAACCCCCCTACGATTGAACAGATTGTCACCTGCTTTTTCAAAGCGCATCGTATTTTCGTCTACGGTGCTGGCCGATCGGGCCTGGTCTCAAAAGCCTTTGCTATTCGACTGGTCCACCTTGGGTTTCAGACGTTTGTTATCGGGGAAACTATTGGTGCTCCTGTGAAAAAAGGTGACCTCGTCTTCATTGTGTCTGGGTCAGGGGAAACGATCCCGGCAGTCATGACTGCCGAAATTACAAAGAACATAGGAGCAAACCTCATTGTCTTGACGGGTACTGATGCATCTCGAATCATCACATTCGCAGATATCTCAGTGGTCCTCTCCGCGGATTGCAGCGAACGAGAACGGAAGCAACTAGCTCCTCTGGGGACCTTATTTGAGGCAAGTGCCTGGATTTTCCTTGATGGGCTCATTGCCAAGCTTATGGAAAAGAAAAAAGAAACTGAAGAATCCATGCGCTCCCGTCATGCCACACTAGAGACTCCATAGACAACTGTCCGTTATTCCTTGAACTCGTCCTCATGAGGGAGGGAATGTACCCATATCTTTTTAAAGCATGTTTTCTCTACGCTTCACGCAACCAGGTGAGTACCTATGTCTGCTCCCTCCAAGTATACGCGTCAACCCATCGTCAGTGTCCTCGGTCATGTCGACCATGGGAAAACATCGCTCTTAGATTTCATCAGAGGCTCAACAGTCGCAGCACGAGAGGCAGGGGCTATCACACAGCACATCGGAGCTACAGAAGTCCCCATCGATGCCATTTACTCCTTATGCGGCCATCTCCTGGGGGGAAAAAAGTTCTCTGTCCCAGGTCTCTTATTCATTGATACCCCTGGCCACCATGCGTTCACCACGCTACGCACCCGCGGTGGTTCTCTGGCTGACCTCGCGATCCTTGTGGTTGACATCAACGAAGGATTCCGTCCACAAACTCATGAGTCCATCACGATTTTACGACAGTACAAAACCCCGTTTGTTGTCGCTGCAAATAAAATTGATGCTGTCAACGGCTGGCAACATAGCACTGAAATTGCGATGAACCGGATACAGCAGCAGCGTCCCATGACAAAAACCTTGTTTGAAACAAAGCTCTACGAGCTCATTGGTGCCATCTATGATAAAGGGTTTGAATCAGATTTGTACTTTAATATCAAGGATTTCCGAAAAAGTCTGCCCATCATACCAATTTCTTCGAAAACAGGTGAAGGCATCCCAGAACTCCTCATGGTCCTTGTCGGATTAGCACAGCGATTTTTAGAGGAACAGCTGAAGAGTGAAACGAGTGCAGGAAAAGGGACCGTCCTCGAGGTCAAAGAAGATGTCGGGTTAGGAACAACGGTGGATGCGATTATTTACAGTGGAACGTTGAAAAAAGAAGATACGATTATTCTTGGGACGCAACAGGAGCCAATCATAACAAAAATAAAAGCCTTGTTAAAACCCAAACCCATGGATGAAATCCGTGATCCACGAGAGCGGTTCGAAGCAGTCACAGAAGTCCATGCAGCCTGTGGCATAAAGATTTCAGCGCCAAATCTCGACGTCGTTGTTCCCGGCGCACCGCTACGGGTGGTTCACAATGATGAAGAAGAATTACGTCAGGAAATAAAAAGTCAGTCTCAGGTCAACATTGAGCTTGATAGAGAAGGCATCTACATCAAAGCAGATACCATCGGGTCCCTAGAAGCCTTAGTCAAAGAATCACGGGAGAAAGGAATTCATATACGGAAGGTTGAAATCGGGAACATCTCTCGTCGGGACATCATGGAGACTGCAGCTGTCACCAATCCACTGGAACGAGTTATTTTTGCTTTCAATGTAAAAATGCTCCCTGAGGCAAAAGAAGAAGTCCCCAACACAGAAGTCACGGTGTTTAATGAAGACGTCATCTACACCATTATTGAAAACTATGATACCTGGCTAATCCAAAAGAAAGAGGAACTAGAGAAGAAACGCCGTGAGGATTACACCCATCCCGGCATGATTAAATTTCTCCCAGAGTATGTGTTCCGCGTCAGCCACCCTGCGGTCTTTGGCGTACGCGTCTTAGCAGGAAGAATCACAACCAACATGCGACTCATTACTCAAGACGGTAAAAGCATTGGTACTATCAAAGGTATGCAATCAGACAATAAGGCAATTACTGAAGCACTCCAAGGAGCAGAAATCGCAATTTCTATCGAAGGCATCACCATTGGCAGGCAAATAAAAGGAGGCGATATCTTTTTTACCGATATCCCTGAGAGTGATGTCAAACGACTGCTCTGCCTCGATGTCCTCAACGAAGATGAAAAAGATGTGCTCAATAAAATCATTGATATCAAGAGGAAAACAAACAAGTTTTGGGGGATGTAACCCCCTCACCACGACGGCGCTTTTTATTATGCTCGTGTTCGAAACGCAGCTTTCAGTAAAAATGGCATAGTTAACGTGGTCACTAGTGTCAATAACACCGTTGTCGCAAGAATTTGCTCTCTGAGTGGTCCAGTGAGCACCCCCTGAGAAATCGCTGCACCAACAATAATTAACGCCATTTCTAACCGCGGGATCATCCCTATGCCAATCTGTAGCGACCTGCGGTAGGACATCCCAGCAAGTTTTGCCCCGATACCACATCCAATGATTTTCCCAGCAATAGCAACAAAGATGATGACGAGTGCAAAACCAAGAACGTGAAGCATGGAAAAAACCGTTAGATCAACATTAGCACCAACCCACACGAAGAACAACGGGATGAACAACCCATAACTCAGTGTCTTGATGTCATCGATGACCTTCCTTGATTTAATCGCATGGCGGATGACTAATCCTGCGACAAACGCTCCGGTAATCCCTGCAATTCCCGACTGATACGCGAAGAACGAGTAGAGTAAAAAAATTGCAAGCGAAAGACTGAGTAGCGCCTTCGGTAACTGGATTTTTTCTCCAAGGTCAAAAACCTTATCAACAAGTTTGAAGCCGAGGAAAAGGAACAGAAGGAAAAAAATGAGGATTTTAACTCCAAGGAACGTTACATCTAACGGTGTCGCAACCCCCAGTATAGACACAAAGAGAATGATGCCGATCACGTCATCAATCACAGCAGACCCCAGTATGGTGAGACCTACTTCTGTGTTCAATAAACGAAGATCCATCAAGGTTCGAACAGGGACACCAACAGATGTTGCAACGAGTATTAATCCAACAACTAGACTAATGTGCCATGAGTAACCAAAAGCATGGCAGACTGACAACCCAAAAATGAGCGGCGCAACAACACCACCGATTGCGACGAATACAGAAGGTTTCTTCACCCGTTGTAAATCTGAAAAATTAATTTCAAGCCCGGAGAGGAACATCAGAAACAGGATGCCAAGCTCTGCAAGAAAAGTAAAAATCTCAGTGGTATAGCAGAATTCTGGGATATAAATTGTCCACGAGAAGAGAGAAAACGACGTTCCAGCAAGCACCCCTACACCATAGCCACCTAGCAGGAGTCCAGCAAAAATCTCTCCAATGACGGGTGGTTGCTTCAATCGTTCGAAGAGATACCCAAAAAGACGAGCAAAGATTAACGCTAGGGCAATAGTAAGTACAACATCAAAAATTTGTATCTCACTCGTCGTAGTATTCAACCTTCTTCTACAATCGCATGGTATTGAGTGGCATCAAAATATTTTCTAATGAGGAGGTTTAAAGTAATTTCTCCAACTAACTGTTTATTTTTCACAACAGGGAGCCTGCGCAGACGGTACTTTGTCATTCTCCGGAGGACATCAATGACTTTCTCATCCTCTTTACACGTGATGACTCGTTTGCACATGATATCTTCAGCGGTTTGTACGGTGCCGTACTGTAAGGAACGAACATCAGGAACTCCAAACATGTACGGGGAGAATCTCGTTGGTGTCAGGGTGGAGAGGATATCATGCTCAGTAATCACACCCACAAGCTCTCTTTTCTTCCGAGTGTTGATAACCCACACGTGATTCCTGCCCCCAAGAATATTGAGCACAGTGGAGATCTCCTCTTTTTTCTCACAAATGGGGAGATCCCAGAGACGCTTGTCCATTAACTGGCGCACCTGAAGATCATAAAAGTTTTTGAGCAATCGATTCGCCATGCAGTAGCAGAACAGATATACAATATTTAAGAACTACGGCATCAGAGAGGAATCTCTAGTGCAATAAATTTTCCATAACGGTTATATAGCAATATCAGAATGCCTGCTGCGGAGGAGAACCCTTATGGACCTCATAGCAGTATTTATCGTCATCAGTGGATTCATCGCGTTATTCTACGCAGGATTCCTCGTCTACAGAATTCGACGAGAAAGCTCTGGTACGGAAAAAATGAGAGAAATAAGCAACGCGATTCATGAAGGAGCTGTTGCATTTCTAAATAGTGAAAATAAAATTTTAATCATTTTCATCATTACTCTTAGTATCGTCCTTGGAGGCGCTTCACTAATCCCCGAAAGTGGCATGCATTGGGGTACTATGGTTGCATTCATCCTTGGCGCGTTTCTCTCTATCATTTCAGGAAACATTGGGATGCGGATCGCAACCATGGCAAATGCCAAAACTGCTGAAGGTGCAAAGCAGAGCGTCAACAAAGGTTTATCAATTGCTTTCTCAAGTGGCGCGGTCATGGGGATTTGTGTCGTCGGATTAGGGATTTTAGGTGTCTTCGGGTTGTTCCTCTTATTCACCGAGGTCTTCGCTCTCTCTATAGCTATGACGACAAATATCCTCTTTGGTTTTGGGTTTGGAGCCTCCTCCGTCGCTCTGTTCGCCCGGGTTGGTGGAGGAATCTATACAAAATCAGCAGATGTTGGTGCAGATCTTGTCGGAAAGGTAGAATCCAACATCCCTGAGGATGACCCTCGGAATCCAGCTGTTGTTGCTGATCTCGTGGGAGATAACGTTGGTGACGTTGCGGGAATGGGCGCTGACTTGTATGAATCCTATGTCGAATCCATTATCGCCCCCATGTCTCTTGCTGCTGTCGCTGGAGGCATCGCATTGCAGACCTATGGGTACAACGCTATCATTCTCCCACTCCTCATCTCCGCTATTGGGATTCTCTCATCCATTATTGGCATGTTGTTTGTCAGAACTGGGAAAAAATCAAATGTGTATTCCGCGATGCGCAACGGTCTCTTCGCCAGTACGATTCTTGTTGCAATATTCGCTGGTGTAGCCACCTGGTACCTCCTCAACGGTAATTTAGGGCCATACTACGCAGTACTCGCTGGCCTCATAGCTGGCATCATCATTGGGTTAAACACAGAGTATTTTGCCTCAGAAAAACAAAAACCAGTCAAACGCATCGCAGAGGCAGCAAAAACCGGCCCAGCAACCGTCATCATCCAAGGTTTAGTCACTGGGATGATGAGCACAGTCATCCCTGTTATTTCTGTTGTGGTAGCCATGATTCTCTCCTATGTCTTCGCAGATTTCTACGGGGTGGCACTTGCAGCAGTGGGGATGCTCAGTGTTCTTGGCATCTCTCTGGCAACTGACTGCTATGGGCCTGTGGCTGATAACGCCGCTGGGATCGCTGAGATGAGTGGCATGGGACGAGAGGTTCGGGAACGCGCAGAGTCACTTGATGCTGTTGGCAACACGACGGCAGCCATGGGGAAAGGATTTGCCATTGGATCTGCGGCGATCACTGCCCTTGCCTTGATATCTACCTTCATCGTCTCTCTCAGTCTCTACTACTCACCAGAACAACTGTTAAGCTTCCTGTCCTTGAGCAGCCTCACCAGCCCCTATCTCGTCGCGGGTCTCTTCCTTGGCGCGATGCTTCCCTTTGTATTCATCGCTCTGACCATGGGTGCCGTTGGAAGAGCAGCCTACAGCATGGTGGAAGAGGTACGCTACCAATTCAAAGAATTCAAGCTGTTAACTGACCCGAACAGCAAACCGGATTACAAACGCTGCGTCACCATCAGTACGAAACGGGCGTTACATGAGATGATCCTCCCTGGTTTGTTAGCAGTGATCTCCCCGATTACCGTTGGGATTGTCTTTGGTTTCGTTGGACCAATTGGTGCAGGTCTTGCTGGGCTTGCAGGTCTGCTCCTTGGATCTATCTCAACAGGGTTTCTCCTCGCCATCTTTCTAGCCAACTCAGGTGGCGCGTGGGATAACGCAAAAAAGTACATTGAATCTGGCAATCTTGGTGGGAAGGGTTCTGATGCCCATAAAGCAACAGTCATCGGTGACACCGTCGGAGACCCCTGCAAAGACACCTCAGGGCCTTCACTGAACATTCTCATTAAACTCATGTCTGTCGTCACCCTTGTCTTTCTACCTATCTTCATCTTCTTTGGATAAGAAAACAGAGAGCCGTCTACAGACGGAATAGCCCATAGTACAAAGAACTGACTAACAGAATAGATAAAAATGATCCTAACAGCACGACACATGTGATTGTTCGCTTCCGCAGACCTAGAGTCGTACCGATAATGGTCGTCGACATTGCCCCCGTCCCCTGGAACGGAATGAACATAAACACCATTAACATCAGCAGCAGTACCTTCCCGACATACTTCCTCTCAATTTCCTGTGTTTTCCGCTGTAGTTTCTCATACCAGAATTTCAATGATACTACTGTACGGTACACATGTGGTTTTTTTCGACGGATGCCAATGAAGGGGAAGGGAGGAATATGGTGAATGAGTAATTCAAAAATCCACCAGTTTGTCATAATCGCGACACATACCAAAAGATCAAAGACCCATAGAGTACCGACCCAAGCAACGAACGGTAAACCCCTATTTAACCCAACGAAGATCACTGTCTCTTTCCCAGCCGGTGGGATGAAATACGCCAGAGAAAGCCCAGCATACCACTGCTGCTGCTCCCCGGCTAACGAATAGTAGACGTACAAAAAGAAGGCGGCTCCAACACCGATGATGAGTAAAAAAATAGTGAGTTGAATCCAACGGGAGAGACGACGAGAGGCCCCTCCTGACCGTGTTGTTGTCATTGTGTGTGTCCTGAGTATATTGTGTCTGTCTAGTCACAGTATACGCTGTTTGTATCTATTCTACAATTAATGCTTGTGCATACTTGTCAGTATCTGCAAGCAGAAACTCATTACTCATGCTCAGACAATTGGTGGGGCAGATGTCGTTACACTGTGAGCAAAACGTGCATCGAGCGAGATAAATTTTTACCTTCTTTTGCTCCTCCTTAAACTCGATTGCTCCGGAGGGACATACTTTTATGCACAGTTTACATCCTATGCATTTCTCTCTGTCGTACTGAATTTTACCTCGAAAGTTCTGCGGTGTTGGAACAGGAGGTATCATCTGAGCGTTCCCATTCGCTACATTGTCTAAGAACTGAGTCGTCGATGAAGGAGCGTACTTCGCAGGGAACTTGTTTGTAAATGGTTTTTTAAACATCTGACGAAAAACCTGAGGAAGCATCGCAAATCTCATGGACACAACCTCCGTGTCTTCTCGACACTGCGACGATGCAGCTCTTCTCTATCAAGGGTATACGAGTTATTCTTCTCAATAAACGTGACTCGATTAGTGCATGACATACACGGATCAGTTGATGCAGCGACAATAGGGATATCTGCTATTTGCTCCCCTTTCAACATCGGTATCCAGGGGAGAATGTTACTGTACGTAGGTGCACGTACTTTCCAGAAATACGGACATTCACTGCCATTCATTTTCACGTAGTGGAACACCTCACCACGTGGTGCTTCCATCCTGCCGATAGCTTCGCCGTCCGCTTTCTTCAACATCGCCAGTAACTTTGCTATTTTTGGCTCTGCGACAATAGGTCCTTCAGGCATTTGCTTCAGACTTTGCTCAATGAGTTCCAGTGATTGCTTTACTTCGAGTAAGCGGACAATGATACGATCGTAGACGTCACCATTCACTTCTCCAGTGAGCACGTCGGGTGTGATGTAGTCGAAGTCAAGGTCCCCATAGGCAAAAAAACTTTGATCACGTCGTACGTCTATCTTCACTCCTGATGCTCGCGCCGTAGGGCCTACCGCATTGAGCTTCACTGCCTCCTCTTTCGTTAACACACCGCACCCTTTCGTGCGCATCTTGAAGGTTTTATCATCAAGGTAGATGTGCCGAATTTTCTCAAAGTTATCTTTGAAGTACTGGAGTTTTTCGTGTATCTGCGGATGCATGTCAGGGGTGATATCTCTGCGGATCCCACCAATCATGGTAATCCCTTTCGTGACACGATTCCCTGTGAGGTACTCGGTGAGATCTAATGCTCTTTCCCGCATCTCCCAGGTTAAAAACAACACCGAGTCAAACCCTATCTCATGGGCGGCGACACCTGCCCAGAGGATGTGCGAACAAATCCTCTCCAACTCTGCGTGGATGACTCGGAGATACTGCGCGCGGTCAGGCACCTCAATGCCAGCGATACGTTCCACAGCCAAAGCGAAAGCCATGGGATGACAGTAGGAGCAAATCCCACAGATGCGTTCCGCAAGGTAGAGGACTTGAATCGGGTTTCGCCTTGTCCCTGCCCATTCAATTGCTCGATGGACATGACCAAGTCGGACATCCACATTCACAATTTGTTCCCCGTCGATTTCAAACTCAAACATCACCGGTTCCTTTAAAGCAGGGTGAATCGGTCCGATGGGAATCTGATACGTAGTTTTCGTCAGAGTGCTCATGGCTTCACCTCATGGTGTAAATTTTTCACCATTTTCGCAGGTCCGGTCTCATCGCGACGCCACGGGTACACCCCTTTTGGGAAATCATCTGATATGAACACACGGCGATTCACAGGAATGCCCTTCACAACAACACCGAGCATCTCCTGTTTCTCTTGCTCCGTGATCAGGGCGCCAGGGTACACATCAGTGATTGTCTCAATTGTTGGGTCTGCTTTGGGGAGGGACACTACAAAGTTCAACGAGAGTTCTTGGTAGGGTGTTCCATGGTACACAGAAAAATGATAGATCAGTTCAATCGTCTCGTTGCTGTCGTACCCTGAGACGACTGCGAGGTGCGGAGCTTTATCAATAGTCATGATGTGCTTCAGAATATCTTTGAACTTCTCCCTGTCCATCCGCATCCAGATGTGAACAAGCTCTGTTTTCTTCAGTCCTGCCGTGTGCCGCTCAATGCGCGAATCACGAATATTATTTGGAAATGTTTCTTGAAATGACTGCACGATCTGTTCAGGGGTTAAACGGGACTCTTGGCTCATCGTTTCGCCTCCAACGTCTCCAGTTTCACCCAAGCTTTTGCAACGCCGTTTATGATATTCTCAGGCCGTGGTGGGCACCCAATTACGTACACATCAACTGGTATCACTTGGTCAATAGGACCAACGAGGTTGTAGGATTCATAGAACACATCCCCAGTATTGCCACAGTTGCCAACACAAATCACTGCCTTCGGATCTGGCATCTGCGCGTACACTCGTTTCACTTTTTCTACTAGTTGTCGCGTGACTGGACCGGTGATGAGTAGGACATCAGCGTGACGTGGTGTTCCAACGAGTTTTATGCCAAATCGTTCGACATCATATCGAGGACAAAGGGCTGCGATGATCTCAATATCACACCCGTTACAAGACCCTGAGTTACAATGGTACACCCACAGTGATTTCTTAAATGATTTAGTAAGAGCTTTTACCATAGTTAGATACCTCAACGAGTCGTTTTTTTCCCAGCCGACGTAATTCTTCAGACTATTAGAAATTTCCGGTCTGAGACAGCCCAAAATCCTAGAACACACTATGCCCCACGCCGCTATCAAAACCTGTTCTTCAGATGACCTTTTTTTCGATGAAAAAATAAGCGTTCCTCCCTTTATCCAAATACTAATAAGGAGTATCTGAATACGGGTATAGCGATATGATACCTCTCAAGGAGATAAAACAAGCGGAAACCGATGCAGTACACGCCATTGAAAACGCAAAAAAAGAAGCGGAAACTACCATTAAAAAAGCTCATCAGATCGCTGAGAAAGAAAAAGAGAAAATCATTGCTGAAGCCAGAAAACAAGGGAAAATACTCGCCACACAAGCAACAGAAGACGCTAAAAAGGACATCCAACAAATAAAAAAAGACGGAAAAGCAACCATCGGTGAACTAAAAAAAACTGTTCAGGAAAAAATACCAGCAGCAGTCGACTACATCATAGACTCTGTCCAAGGGGGGACGTAGCAATTCTTTTTCCAGCGGAGATGAAAAAAACATCTATTGTTCTCCATCAAACCTACGCAGAGGACGTCATAGCCAAACTCCATGAAGCTGGTCTTTTGGAAATTACGGATGTTCACAGAGAAGACGTGCCATTCCAAGGATTGACGGAGAAGACCACACTACCTGCAGAGGTCTCACTCTACACAACCTATGAAACCCGATTAACCAAACTCATCGATATCCTCAGCAGAACACTCAAAGGGAAAAGCGGGATAAAGGCTCTCCTCCACCCAGAGCCCCTCCCTGTTAAAACCATCCACAAACGTCCAGCTAATCAAATCCAAGCTGACGTTGAAAACCTCTTCCACGCCATAGAACAAACCGTGCTTACCAAAGAAGACCACATAAAACACCTACACGACCAGAAGCAACACCTTGAGGCGTTAGCACAACAACTCGCACTTCTCCCGAATGATTCTTTTGATGTACAGTATTTCCAGGAATCACCATATGTGATCTTCATTGCTGGAAAAACCTCGGATCTTTCATCCATCCAACAAGCAATAACTCCCCAGGATCTCATCCTGCTCTCCTCAAAGGAGTACAAGCAGAAAAAGAAGAGTGAATGGACTGTCTTGATCGTTGCCCATATCTCTGAGAAAGACAAAATAGACCGCCTCGCACGTGAGACGCTTGAGCTCTTTGATTTCAAGCAGCTGTCAGGGTCACCCACACAGGCTCTCACAGACCTTCAGAACCAGCAAAAGGACCTTGAGCAACAGATACAAACCTCGCAATCAGAGTTAGCCCACTATGCATCACAGTACCTTGGGGAGCTCTACGCATTGCGAGAAGAACTGTCACTTGAACGCATACGCAAGGAAATCGTCAAACAGTTTCTCCAGACCCACACCACGTACATCATCAACGGATGGTGCTTAGAGAAAAACACAGGGGCGCTCCAGACGTTACTCGATCACACCACCCATGGTCTGAACGATGTTCACTTTGAAACACCATCCGCAAATCCAGATGCACCCCCCACCCATCTCGAAATACCGAAGTGGGCTTCAACGTTTCAGACATTTCTCAATTTATTTGCCACACCTAAGTACAACGAGGTAAACCCTACTATCTTCTTAGGAATCTTCTTCATCATCTTCTTCGGACTCATGCTTGGGGATGCGGGGTACGGGCTTGTCATTCTTCTCCTCTCACTGCTCGGCTACTTCTACATAGGACGACACAGTCCCTTCTTAAAAAATTGGAGTTTTCTTGGAGTGTGGCTTGGCGTCTCAACCACCATCTCTGGGTTCCTGATGAATAGCTTCTTTGGGGATTTCATACCACGGTTCATCTACCATGACCCGACACGCCCCCTCTACAGTATTTCTCTGGGGGGAATTCATTTACCTCTGGAATCCTTAGGCGATCCATTGACCATTCTGACGATTGCCCTCTTGTGTGGTCTGATTCATCTCAACCTTGGCATTCTCTTAGGCATAGTGCAAACGATGAGACAAAAACAGTACAAGCTATTAATCACCCAGCACTTTGCATGGATTCCCCTGCAAATTGGCGGCGGCATGCTCATCGGAGTGTTCATCCTGAAATGGCAGATCAACACGATCATGATGACTAGTGCGATTATTCTAACACTCCTTGGCGTTATCCTGTTGTTCATCCACGCAGGCCCTATTGGATTTTTCGGAATTACCGGCTATGTCGGCGATTGGTTGTCGTACGCTCGAATTCTAGCCCTTGGTCTGGCAACCTCAGGTATGGCACTGGCCTTCAACGTTGTCGCAGAACTCCTCCCCGCCTTAGTCCCCGTTGTGGGCATCATCTTGCTTCCAATTCTCTTGGTCATTGCCCATGCTGCGAACCTAGGGATCCAAGCGCTTGGAGCTGCTGTGCATTCCTTACGACTCCAATACGTTGAGTTCTTCAATCGGTTTTATGAGGGTGGCGGAAAAAACTTCACCCCCTTTCAACTGAGTAGGCAATACACGAAGGTTAAAGAGTAATGGAGGTAAAAAAAATATGAAGAAAGCTAGAATTATAACGCTGGTGTTTACACTGGTTTTGCTCATGGTGTTCTCCGTGGGACTTGCACAAGCCCAAGAGGAAGCAGACATGACGCAAGAAGATAACAGTAAGATGCTCATCATCCTGGGGTGCGCCCTTGCCATTAGCATCGCAGGGATATCAGCTGCTATTGGACTGAGTCTTGCAGGATCTGCCGCTGTAGCAGTCACTGCTGAAAAACCAAATCTGTTCGGAAAGCTCCTCGTCCTCTCAGTGCTGCCAATGACCCAGGCCGTGTACGGTCTGCTGACCGCTATTTTACTCATGTTAGGAGCAGGGTTACTCGGTGGTGCTGCACGAGCAGACCTGACCAGCCCTTTACTAGGCCCTGCTGCCGTGTGGATTGGACTCATCGTAGGGTTAACAGGAGTCTCTGCAGTTAACCAAGGTATGGTTGCCTCATCATCGATCAGCGCAGTCGGCAGAAACGCAGACGTCGCAGCACGTGGCATCATCTTTACCGTTATGACAGAAACCATTGCTATCTTCGGATTACTCGCAGGAATCCTACTGATGACCGGGCTTGGGTTACTCTAAGGAAGAGTGCGTTTCACACGGAAGCATACTATGTCTGCAGAACAAATCATCACACGCATACACCACGATGCACAACAAGAAGTTGATCGCATCACTCAGGATGCAGAACGACAAGCAGACGCAATAATTACTGAAGCAAAGGAGCAAGCAAAAAGAGACGCTGACCAAATCATACGAAAAGCAACTGAAGAAGCAGAGAACATACGGCGCATCCTCATCTCAAAGGCACAACGAGAACTGAAGCAAGAAATGATGAACGTCCAGGAGGAGATTATTGAGCAATGCTTCACAGAGGCGTACCAACGACTCGTCACCCTTAAAGACAAAAACTATACAGACATAGTCACTAGGCTCATCCAGAAAGGCAAGCAGCAGCTTGGAGCTGACTGCCAGATACTTGTCTCTCGAGATATCGATAAGACAATAGCTGCACAAGAGAACCTCATAATCCAAGGAACCATTCCCTCACAAGGAGGCGTCATCTTGCAAACATCAGATGGTAAAATAACCCTTGACAACACGTTTGAAAACATCCTGAGTCGAAAAAAAGACGAACTACGCATAACCATAGGGACGCTGCTGTTCCCAACCTAGGGTGACAAGAGGTGTTTGAGCAACTCCTGAGCCCCACGAGCCTTGAATTCTGGCTCCTTATCATTCTTGTTATCACCGCGGTCATTGTAGTGGTGGGACGGTATTTCACTACGTACGTGAAATTTATTTACCCAAACGCAAAATTCGAAGCCATAGGCAACCCCTTCCTTTTAGAAAAAGAACTACGCAGCCTCATTGAGACAAAAAATCTCAGTATATTTATCGACCGGGTTAATCTCCTGCGCGACTACCACATCTCAGGGGGTGATGCCAACTCCATCCAACGCTCCCTTGACGAGCATCTCACACACACCATTGAGATGATGCGAACAGACAGCTCAAAAAAACTTGAGGGCTTCTACGACCTGCATCTGGAAAAATACGACCTGCCCCTCATAAAAAATCAACTGAAAAGCATCCTGTTTGGCGTCAAAGTATTACCAGCAGAACACGTCCCTCTGACAAAACTGCGAACATTCCTCCACGAATTACAGACCACGACCAAAGAAACCATCACGGACCAGTTACGTTCGTACGGATTTGACGAAGATCTCATAGAAGACTTCGAAAAAAACAAACAACACAGCCTGTCCCTCGACATCCTATTCGACAAATACATCCTCCGCCAGTTCCAACACCTCAAAGTACCCTACAAATGCGAACAACTCAAACAGGATTACATTAAAAGCCTCATTGACATGCTGACGATCCAGTATCTTCTCAGAGCAAAGCATCTGCACTATCCTGCTGAAACCTGTACACAGATGTTTCTCGGTGAAGGAAAGGAAATCGCACCATGGCGGTTCAAAGAACTCGCAGAGGCTCCTGATGTTCCTCAGGCTGTTGCCGCCTTGGATGGCACCTCCTATTTTCCTCTGTTAAACTCAGCAGTAGACCGCTACAACAACGAAAAGTCATCACAAGTCTTTGACAGCGGCATCAAGACAACCTTTTTGAAACGGATAAAAGACCTGTCCTTACAAAACTACCTCACCTTGGGGCCTACAGTACGGTTTCTTGTGTCCAAAGAATTCGAAATACAAAACCTCAAAATCATCGCAAAGGGACTGTCAGAGCATCTCCCTTCAGACTTCATTTATTCACACGTCACCAAGGAGACTGCCTCATGAAGATTGCTGCACTGTGTGACCAGGATACCGCCGTTGGTCTTCGATTCGCAGGCATCCATGAACTACTCGTCCCTCACCAGGACAATCTCATCACCTTATTTCACACACTCATTAAACGAGACGATATTGGCATCGTGATTATCACGGAACAGTACGCTGCAGCTCTCGGCACACTCCTCAAAGAGTTCCGGATCCACAAGAAACAACCCCTATTCGTTGAAATTCCAGATAAGAACGGTGTACTGAAGGATCATGTTGACATGGTCTCACACCTGATTAAACGAGCGGTTGGAATGGATATCACAAAAAAAGAGTCTTAAGATGAATTGGAGGTAAAACATGTCTGAAATCAAAGGGAAAATCATACGGATTTCTGGTCCTGTGATTGAAGCAAACAACATGCGTGGATCAAAAATGTACGATGTTGTTCGCGTTGGTGATGAAAACCTCATCGGTGAAATCATTCGATTAAACGAGGATGTCGCCACCATTCAAGTCTACGAAGATACCAACGGATTAAAACCCGGAGAACAAGTACTCTCGACCCAGGAGCAACTCTCTGTTGAGCTCGGGCCAGGGTTGATTGCGAACATCTACGATGGAATCCAACGACCACTCCCGGCAATACGACAACAAACCGGTGATTTTATATCCCGTGGTGTTCAAACCCTGCCACTCGATCGGAAAAAGAAATGGCGGTTCACACCCCAAGCAAAAAAAGATGATCACGTGACCGGCGGCGATGTCCTTGGCACAGTGCAAGAGTCGTCTTTGATTCTCCATAAAATACTTGTACCACCAGAGGTCAATGGTACACTGCGGTCCATTGTAAAACAAGGTGAGTACACCGTAGATGAGACCATCGCAGAGATTGATACACCAGCGGGTCTAAAAACGCTTACCATGGTTCAGCGGTGGCCTGTACGAAAAGCACGTCCCGTCATCATTAAATATGATCCCTCTGTGCCTCTGATAACTGGTCAGCGTGTCATCGATACATTTTTCCCGATCGCAAAAGGAGGAACTGCAGCTATTCCTGGCGGTTTTGGAACCGGAAAAACGGTTATGCTACATCAGCTGGCAAAATGGAGTGATGCGACCGTTGTCGTGTACGTCGGTTGTGGTGAACGAGGCAACGAAATGACGGATGTCCTACAGGAGTTCTCAAAATTACGGGATCCGAAAACCGGTGAGCTGCTCATCAACAGGACCGTGTTAATTGCCAATACCTCCAATATGCCTGTCGCAGCACGAGACGCAAGTGTCTATACAGGAATTACCATTGCTGAATACTATCGTGATATGGGCTACGATGTCGCCCTCATGGCCGATAGTACCTCACGGTGGGCGGAAGCGATGCGGGAAATCTCAGGGAGACTCGAAGAAATGCCTGGTGAGGAAGGATACCCTGCGTATCTTGCGTCGCGTCTCGCTGCATTCTATGAACGAGCTGGACGTGCGAAACTGCTTGGATCACAGGAGACAGAAGGCTCTATTTCTGTGATGGGTGCTGTATCTCCTCCAGGCGGTGATTTTTCTGAGCCTGTAGCTCAAAACACACTTCGTATTACGAAAGTGTTTTGGGCGCTTGATGCTGATCTTGCTGATCGGCGGCATTTCCCGTCCATTAACTGGTTAAAATCCTATTCACTGTACCTTGAGCATGTCAACGGCTGGTGGGAACAGCATGTTGGAACAGACTGGTTCAAACAGCTCACCAAAGCAATGGCGTTACTTCAGAAGGAATCTGAGTTACAAGAGATCGTCAAATTAGTTGGACCAGATGCACTGCCTGTACGTGAGCGTGCCCTTTTAGAAGGAGCGCGGATGATTCGGGAAAATTATCTTCAGCAGAGTGCATTTCACGATGTCGACACCTACTGCCCGGGTAAGAAACAGACCGAGATGCTCCGGCTCATGCTGAAGTTCTCAGACCGCATCTTAGAGGCAGCGAGTAAAAACGTGCTCATCGATGATATCATCGCTATGAAATCCCGAGAGTCATTAGCCCGACTTGGCAAGGTCCCTAATGAGGAGTTCGAAAAAACCTTTCAGAAAGTCGAACATGAGTTTGAACATGAAATTGATACACTCCTGAAGAGGCGAGAGCTATGAAGAACAAGGATATCGAGTACACGACAGTGTCTGCCGTCGAAGGACCACTGATGATAGTGGACGGTGTCGCTGATGTCGCATATAACGAGGTCGTCAAGATACGTACGCCGAACGGTGAAGTTCGTACTGGTCAGGTGTTAGAAGTCTTTGAACACAGGGCCGTCATCCAAGTATTCGAAGGGACCAGGGGTCTTGATACGAAGCACACCTCGGCGCGATTCATTGGTGAAACTATGAAGCTTGGTGTCTCTAAGGATATCGTCGGAAGAATCTTTGATGGAACCGGTCAACCCCTTGATGATTCCCCACCCATTATCGCTAAGGAGCGCCGTGATATCAACGGAGAACCCATTAACCCCTGCGCACGTGAGTATCCTCGTGAGTTCATTCAAACTGGTATTTCCACCATTGACGGACTGAACACCCTGGTGCGTGGGCAGAAACTGCCGATTTTTTCTGGTTCAGGGTTACCGCATAATGAGGTTGCCTCGCAAATCGCCCGGCAGGCAAAAGTCCTTGGGAAAGAAGAGGAGTTCGCGGTGGTGTTCTGTGCCATGGGTATTACAAATGAGGAAGCCAACCTCTTTCGTAAAGGTTTTGAGCAGAGTGGGGCGCTGGAGCGCACAGTGATGTTCTTGAATCTCGCTGATGATCCAACTATTGAGCGGATTATTCTCCCACGTCTTGCCCTCACCTGTGCTGAGTACCTCGCGTTTGATCTTGACATGCATGTGCTTGTGATTCTCACAAATATGACGAACTACGCAGAAGCACTCCGGGAGATCGCTGCGGCTCGAGAAGAAGTCCCTGGACGACGAGGATACCCAGGGTACATGTACACTGACCTTGCCTCGATCTATGAGCGTGCAGGCCGTATTCAAGGCAAAAAAGGATCCATCACCCAGATTCCGATGCTGACGATGCCTGATGATGACATCACCCACCCCATCCCAGACCTCACAGGGTACATCACCGAAGGCCAGATTGTGCTGGACCGTGCGTTAAACAAAAAAAACATTTATCCCCCAATCGCAGTGCTCCCCTGCTTGTCTCGTCTGATGAACCAGGGTATCGGCAAAGACCGGACACGTGAGGATCATTACGATGTCGCAAACCAGTTATACGCAGCGTACGCTGAGGGCTGTGACCTTCGCGATTTGGTTGCTATTGTCGGGGAAGATGCACTCTCTGAGCGAGATAAAAAGTTTCTTCATTTCGCAGACTTGTTTGAACAGCGATTTGTCTCCCAGGGCTCCTTTGAGGACCGTAGCATTGAACAGACACTCACGATTTCTTGGGAGCTCCTCGCACAGTTACCTGATGCAGAACTGAAAAAAATAAACGTGGAGTACATCAAGAAGTACCTCCTCAACAAGAAAGACTAGATGAACGGACTATGGTAGAGCAAAGATTAGAAGGGGTCAACCCCACACGGATGGAACTACTCGAGATTCGAAAAAAGGTTCTCCTGGCGGAGAAAGGACACAAACTGCTTGAGGAAAAACGAGATGCACTCGTCGAAAAATTCTTTGGCATTATCAAGAAAAGGAATTCATTGAAAGAACAAATCGCACGTGACTTAGCTGATGCGTTCCACTCGTTGATACAAGCACAAATGATCCTCGGGGAACACCAGGTGTCCCTCGCGTCGTTCCTCTCACAGGACATCGGTGACGTCTCTTTTGAAACTGACAATATCATGGGTGTGAAAATCTCAAAGATCAATACACAGCAGCTCCACCTTGAACCCCAGCCTCTGTACGGGTTTTCAGAATCCTGTGCGTCTCTTGACGACGCGTACCATAAATTCACCACAGTCACGAAGGTAATTCTTCAGTTTGCAGAAGTAGAAGAGAACATCAAATCACTGTCCATAGAAATCGAAAAAACAAAACGGCGCGTTAATGTGCTTGAGAACAGTTTAATTCCGAAGTTGTACGCAACGATAAAGTACATCGAGATGCAGTTAGATGAGCAGGAACGAGAGGATTTCTTCCGTAGGAAACGGATTAAAGCTATCCTGGAAGCAAAGAAGGTCTGAGATGTCGCTTGAGGATGACCCTGTGCTTGGGAGGTTCTTTAATACCCCTGAGAAGAAAGCGAAGTGGATCGTTCGATTAAAACTATTGTACATTCTCTGGATTTGCTTTGTCGTGTTTGGGATTCTCTCTCTTGTCCTGTGGTTCTTCTTGAAATAAAACAATCGCTTTTTTTACCAGGAGAACAACAGGCGAAAGAACTCCCTTGGTTATTCCTGTAGCCACACTTCATCGATACGGGAGTACTGCGCAATTTCTTTCGAGGTGAACCAGAGGTTGATTTCAAACGCTGCGGTTTCTTTCCCATCAGAAGCATGGATGATATTTCGTCCGATGAACTGCCCGTAGTCTCCTCGTATCGTACCCATCGCTGCTTTCTGAGGATCTGTTGCACCGGTCATCCCACGCACCATCTCAATGACGTTGACTCCTTCAAGGACCATGGCGACGACTGGTGAGGAGGTGATGTACTTCACGGTGGGCTCAAAGAAAGGTTTTCCCTTATGCACACCGTAGTGCTTCTCAGCAAGTTGCCTCTCAACAGCTACGAGTTTCATGGCGACTATCTTGATGCCTTTGGACTCAAATCGGGAGATGATGTCTCCAACAAGTCCGCGTTGCACACCATCAGGTTTAATCATCACAAAGGTCTGTTCTCTTTGCATGGCTGGTTCACCAGTTCGTATGAACAGGACATCGCACCTGTATTTATAGAACTACCGATTAGAAGCCCAGGGATTTCCCGAGAAAATACAACGTTAAACTGGTGACGTTGAGGACCGTATGAGCGAAGATCGCGGCGTAGAGATTCTTGGTTTTTACCACGAGAACCGCAAAGATCAGGCCAAGGAACATGGCTATCACTGCTGTGTACGCGTAGGTGTACGTCAAATGAGAAATGCCAAAGAGGATGGAGGTGAGGAGGATGCCGATGACCGGCGTGCTCATGGTTGTTATTTTATCTAAGAGAAATCCTCTGAAGAAGAACTCCTCACAGAACGGTTGAATGATCACGATGAGGTACAACGAGGGCGTAGAGAACATCGTCTGCAAGTCAGGGATGTTGCTGAGGTCTTCCGCGTTGACGTTCATGAGGTACGAGTACAGTACTCCTATAGCGATGCTGACTGCAAACGCAACTACAATGGCTATCACACTCCACACGAGGGCGGTGGAGAGATTGTCTCTCCGGAGCTGTAACCGAGCCCATACCTCTCGAAGTGAACTGTGGTTGACCAAGACGTACCAAAGGATTGGTACTAAGATGAGAAAGATAAACACAAACCCAAATTGAAACAGTACGAGAAAGACTTCCAGGGCAAGTCTCATGGCATCTGACATAGATTCAGAGTACACAGACGTGATGTTCAGGGGAAAAAACACTGAGAGAATCGGGAGCAAAACAAATAAAAACAACGACCCGCAGACGCACAGGAAGGCAAAGACATGCGTTGGTTTTGTGATGCGAAAATCCATGGAGCTTAGGTAACAAATATGACTACATAAACATTCTTAGCACTCTGGAGAAAAACAACTGTTCGATAGATGGTGACTGCTGATGAATTCGTGTTTGCAGCCTCAGAGAGTGCTCTGAGGAGAGCGGCATCTCGATGTCGAGTGTTCCCCAGCCGCTCTCTGCGTTATGGGTATCTTTGGCTTTCGCCTGAATCGTGTAGCTGCCCTTCTCATCCCACTTATGGTTCACAAATACCTGATGTCCTGAGAGGTAGGGGCCGATCCAATCTTCATAGGTCCCATCACCCCAGTCAATGTAGTAGTACACATCGTCCCCATCAGGGTCTGTGGTGACAAAAGTGTACTTGTACGTAGTCCCCGCGTTACCCGAGGTCGGCCCGGTAATGGTTGGTGCCAGTGGGGTCTCATTAGGCACATGGACTGGGACATCGAGGATCTCTGCGCTCTCAAGCGTGACGGTCACCTGGTGGCTCTGAGGGACATACCCTGGTACTTCAAAGGTCAGCGTGTAGGTCGCGGGGGGCAGGAAGAGGTGGAACCGCCCGAACGAAGGCTCAGTGATGAAGCATTCCCCATTAACAAAGGAAACACCTTCGATGGTGACAGATGCTGTTAAGGCTGCTCCTGTTGAAGCATCGTAGACATTACCGCTGACAGAGATCGGACGTTCAAGCAACCACACCGTCGATGGCCATATCTGGGCAGCTTCAGCTAATGCACTTGCATAGGTTGGTTGGAACGAGGTATGGGTCTCCATGAGGTTGGCGTACGATCCATTCCGAAATATCTGCCATTGGAAGTTCTCGCCTTCCGCACTGGGAACCCGTATGCTGCCACCGTACCCTGCTTGGTAGGAAATGCTCACCGCTTCAGATTGAAAAAAGGAGTAGAAAGGATGGCTGTGGTACGAGGGGATGTACCCGTAGAGGACCTCACGACCGTACGAGTGGTAATCCATGACTTTTGCGAAATGCTGATCATCGCTAAATGCAATCATCGTCTGCGTTTCTGCTTCTGAAGCAATGCTTGGCCCCTTATAGGTGTCAGAGAAGGGATCCGTGCTGCCTCCACCAGGCCCATCCCATCCAAACGGGTAGTTCCTGTTCAAATCAACACCATAGGAGCTATACTGCGAGAAGTAATGCCGGTTCTTCCTCCACATGTTGTTGACGTTGAACACGTACTCATACCCATCAGGGTTCCACACAGGGCACACCCAGATCTCATAAGCATCAACAAGGGCAGTCACCTGGGGATTACTCCCATACTGCGTGGTGAACTGCTCGATTGCGTACAGGGCGATGACCGGGGTGACGATTTCACGACAGTGATGGCAGCTGACCATGAGAAACGTTGGTTCGTCTTCATCCGCACACACGTTGTCAGAGATTTTGAGTGCGTAGAGATGCCGGTTTTCATACGTCGGTTCAGTGCCATAGGTTGCCGTGAGGTCAACCATCTGACAGAGCAACGGGTAGGTTGTCGCAGTGGTATTCATCTCATCGTAGATTTCCGCAAGGTCAAGGTACCCTGGTGGGACGTCGTCTAATCCTTCAGAGAGTTCTGCTTGGATCTCTCGGAACGGGCGGCTCTTTTCAACAATGGAGAAGGTATACCCTTGACCTTCGAGTACACGGTATTCGTGGTCATTGACAATGAGGTCAACAGAGTCGTCAGTCAACGTCAGCCACTGCACATCATACCCGCAGGCTGCTAAGTCAGCTGCAACCGACTCAATGTGCAGTGCTGTGAGGCGGATGAGGTACGAGCTGTCTGATGCTGCAGCGTGAATAGAATCCTTATCGTACGCATTAAGAGAAATGGTATCGCCTGCTGCAAAAAAACTAGTGACGAGCGTCAGCATTAAAATAATTACTAGTATACACCATACAAAACTCTTTCTCCATCCATTGTTCTTCATCTTCATTACCCCTTGCTACCTAAGAAGAATGATGAACTATATAAATCTATATTACAAAAGCATGATAATCCAGCTATGGTAAGGAGCTCCTTTTTTGATTAAATATTTTTAAATACATGGTGCTATTACTCGGTCTGTGCTTGGGCCTGTAGGGTAGCTTGGTCCATCCTTTTAGCTTTGGGAGCTAGAGACTCCGATTCAAATTCGGACAGGCCCACTTCTCTCTATAAGAGAAAAACGTAAGACCAATACCTGTTTTTCTATTTCTTCTTGGGTTCTACCTGAATGTTCTCTGTGATGTTCGCCAGTCGTTTCGCCAGCTCAATGTTATGAGCCATGTCCGTTGTTGCATTAATCACCAGCTTGGCACCATCCGGTGATCCACCACCATGCATGCAGCCTGGTACGCCACTGCCTATCGTGAGCCATTCAATGAGACGAGCGATTTTCGCCCGTGTCTCCCCAGTACAGTTCGCTTGAAGGTACTTCTGCAGCAGCTTGCCGTACCTGGGATCGTTGATATCCTTACACGAAGGAAGACACCCTGTCTCTGCGATTCCCCCGGCGATGTCCTGAGTGATTCTCTTGGTGTCATAGGGGAGCGTCCCGACATGGACTTTGTTGACATTCGAAAGCAAGGTATTGGGAATCCACATGCCGGAGGGGTGCTTCGTGCCAAGGACACCTGCTGCGATGCCCATGCCAAAGGTCGTCTCATTGTTGATGATCATTTGCGTTATCTTCTCACGGAACACCTTCTCAGACAGTCCATTGGCTCGTGCCATGAGTGCTGCTGCACCGACCATGACGTCACCTTGACCTGCCACACAGCCTCCTATCGCAGAGCGGTACGACGCTACGAAGGTCATCACAGCGGGTAACGAATACGCGTACTCCCCATTGAGAAAGATGCGCTCCGTGGGAACAAACACGTCCTCAAACAAGAGGTACGACTGGGTGATCCCACCAATGTCCACTGGTGCGTCAAACCCGTCCTCCAGCTCACGAGTATCACTCGGCCTGCGGGTCTCAATGATCGTCAGATTCTCAGCATCCCTCGGCAGAGCACAGGAGAACGCGTACGCTTTATCTGGTTCTTTGTAGCCGGTCCCAGGCATCAGAAAGATCTCATTGGAGGCAGCAACACCACAGATCATGACTTTGGCCCCCCGGATCACCACGCCGTCATCCCGTTGTTCCACGACACGCAGACTGAGGTCAGGGTCCCGTTGCTGCGACGGTGTCTTTGAGCGATCCCCCTTCGGGTCTGTCAACGCACCAGCCAGGGTGATGTCTCGGTGCTGTGCATCGGTAAGCCATTTCTTCAGACGCTCATGGTACGATGTCTCGAGAACATGGTCCATGTCGTAGGTTGTCGCCCACATCGCATTGAGTGCGTTAAACCCGGCACACCGACCGCCTGTGCACGTCCCGGTGAGATTGAACATAAGCCGTTTCATGCGGACATTCGCTATCATGTCCTCTGGACTCTGAATGATAGAGAGGTACCGGGAAATCGGCTTGCCGGAAAGATGCGATGTTGTCGTTAACATGTCTTTGTACTCTGGTTTGTGTGCAGCCTCAAAGATCTGCGCATGGCCTTCAACGGTTCGTTTCGTCGCAGGATGCGTGGTGACATCTTTGATGAGCTCCCCGAACTTGTAGATGTTTGGACGCATCTTCTGAAGGCTGGCCTTGTATTCTTTTGCGGTTTTCATGGCTCATTTCTCCTTAATTGAAAACTCCCATTGACACCAGAGTGTCTCTGGGTGTGCATCGGGTGGACATACAGTGCAGGTCACCTCGATCTCTGGGTTAAACTCTTTTGCAAAGGCTTTGAGGAATCCGAAGCGCACGGGTTTACACCCAAACTCAGGTAAGCCTTTCTGCCTCCGTGTGTTCTGCACCCGACACTTGACGTTCCGGATCATCGCATGATCCTTCTTTACAGTGATTTCTTTATCCTCAAGATCCATGCCCCATGCCGAGTACTGTAACGCTGTCATCATGGAGGGGATATCCGTAGAGGTGATCCCAAGGAATTCTTTGAGCTTGCGTGCCTCGATTTTCCCCATCACCTCCCAGACGTGGGCATCGATGGCTGTCGCCACCTCTGTCCCATAGGCTTCTTCAATGCCGAGGTAGTAGAGTCCATCGACAGCCCAGAGGTTCCGCAGCTGCATGAAGATGTACTCTGGGATTTTTTCTCTGGGTATCTCTGACAGTAATTTTTTATCTCCTGTTCTACTCATCATGTTCACCATAGGACCATGTTAGTACATCGGTGAGGAGGAAGAGGAAGGAGCAGTGGTTCTGCCTACCCCATCTTGTCTTTGATCGCATTGGTTAACTTGGGGAGGACTTGGTAGAGATCCCCCACAATGCCGTAGTCAGCGGACTTGAAGATCAACGCCTCAGGGTCCTTGTTGATGGCAACAATCACCCCGGAGTCTCGCATCCCAGCAATATGCTGGATCTGCCCGGAGATCCCGCAGGCGACGTAGAGTTTTGGTTTGACCTTATGACCAGACAACCCAATCCAATGGTCCTCAGAGAGCCACTTCAGATCCGCCGCGATAGGCCGGGAGCAGCCGACAGTCCTGCCCTTCAACACATCCGCGAGCTGGCTGACTAACGTGATGTCTTCCTTCTTCTTGAATCCCCTGCCGCAGGAGACAATGATCTCGGCATCCTCCACATTGATGCCCTCTGTCTTCATCTCCTGGACCTTCAGGATCTTTGATGCAGACTGCCCAGCATCGATGGTCTTTTTAACGACTTCTCCTTTGTGATGCTCGTTCTTTGGGAGAGGATCAAACACTTTGGGAGGGATAGTGATAATCTGTGGATGGGAGCTGAACTGCTCCACCGCGATCGCGTTCCCAGAGTACACCATGCGCTCTGTGGTGAGTTTTTTATCCTTCAGGTAGACGTTGGTGCAATCCATGATGCAGCCGGCCTGCAGCTGGGCAGCGAGCCGGCCAGCAAGTTCCTTTCCATTTTTATTTGAGCCGATGAGCACGGTCTCATTGCTATGCTCTTTGATCAGGTGGTGAAGGATGGTGGCGTACTCCTCGGCTTTGAACTCTTTCAGAGGAGTCTGCACGACTACCGCGACATCAGCACCATGGGCAAGAAAGTCTTGTGCATCAGCCTCATGGCCGATGCAGACAGCGATGGTTTTCTTCTGCTGCTCTTTCGCGAGGTCATGTGCTTTGTGGAGCAACTCCAAGGTGAGTTTCTTCTCATCTGAGTACACAAGTACCATGGTGCTCACCTCAGCACTCCTGCTTTCGCAAGCTCGTCAACCAGTTTTGTCACCGACTGGTCCACATCATCTTGGAAGATGATGTTCTTGCGCTGCATGGGGACGCCTTTGACATCAATGGTGTGCACTTTTGGGGTAACATCAGCAGACGCAAGGTCTGCGACAGACCACTCATGTATCGGTTTGTTTGCTGCGGAGAGAATCTGCATTAAGCTTGGGAGTCGCGGTTGATTAATTTCCTTGGTGACGGTGAGCAGTACGGGGTACGTGGTTTCAATGGTGACCGCCTTGTCCCCTAGGTTTCGCTCAGACACTAGTGTGTCTTTCTCCACGGTTATCTTCTGTGCATAGGTGATTTGTGGGATGTTCAGCAGCCCTGCGAGCCGCGGCCCCATCTGCCCTGAGAACATATCAATGGAGGCTTCCCCGCAGAGGATGATGTCGTAGCTGCCTATTTTTTTTACCGCAGCTGCGAGCAGATGGGCAATCACGTAGTAATCCGCGTGTTGCGGCTGAGGGATGAGTACGCCCTCATCAGCACCCATCGCGAGCAGCTCCTTGATGCGTTCCTTTGCATCTGGAGTTCCGACGGTGATCACCGTGATTTTACCCCCGGTCTTCTCTTTTACTTTAATGGCCTCTTCTAATGCATTCTTATCAATGTCGCTGATTTTCTGAGGTATGCCTGCGAGAATCGGTTTTTTTGTCGAGGCATCTATCTTTATTTCAGAGACATCTACAACCTGCTTTGCACACACGATGATGTTCATGGTTTACCTCCTTTTTTCTGTTGTTCCAGTTCCCGCAACTGCTTCCGTTTTATCTTCCCGCTCTGGGTCTTCGGAAGCTCGGTGACAAACTCAACCTCCCGTGGGTACTTGTACGGAGCTGCTACTTTCTTGGTATGTTCCTGGATATCCTTGGCTAACTGGTCGGACCCGTGTTGTTTGTCCCGGAGCACCACGTAGGCTTTGATGATGGTCCCCCGCATTTTGTCTGGACTGGCGATTACGGCACACTCCAACACAGCAGGATAGGAGATGATGGCGGATTCCACCTCAAACGGTGAGATGCGATACCCGCTGGCTTTAATGAGGTCGTCATTGCGGCCGCTGAACCAGTAGTACCCTTCCTCATCCTGATAGAGGACGTCACCGCTGAGGAACCAGTCGCCTTTAAAGCTCTCCGTGGTTTTCTCAGGTTTCTTCCAGTACTCCCTGAACAACCCTGGGTCGTTTCTCCTCACAGCCAGCACCCCGGTGTCCCCCTGCTTCACAGGACGACCATCGTCACTGAGCAGTGCACAGCTGTGGCCGGGTTGAGGCTTCCCACAGGATCCAAGTTTAAGGGGCATGCCTCTCATGTTTGAGAGGTACACCATGACCTCGGTCATGCCGATCCCATCGTAGGCATCCACCCCGAAGCGCCGTTTCCACTCCTTGATGACCCCGGGGTTCAATGGTTCGCCAGCGGAGATGCAATGGCGGAGCGCTGAGAGGTCATAGGTTTTCTCCGCGTCTTTGACTGTCAGAAACATCCGATAGGCTGTCGGCACAGATGCCAGGTTGGTCACCCGGTACTTCTCCAAGAGCTGGAACCACTGCGCCGCGTCGAATTTCCCATCGTACACCAGGGTTGAGATGCCCCAGCGCCAGGTGTAGAGAAACCCGTTTCCCAGAGGATAAATCCAGTTTAAGTCACCGGTATGGGCAACGATGTCCGTCTCTTTTCCATCCTGCCAGAACAACACGCTCGGGTCATTGCCAGGCACCCATTGATGGAGATGCACTGCTCCCTTTGGGTTGCCTGTCGTCCCTGAGGTGTAGCAGAAGAACGCGACATCAGTGCTTTTTGTTGCTGTAACCCTCAGGTGTGGTGATGCATCCTTCATCAGCGTATCGTACGAGAGTCCGTCGTGTGCTGCGTCACCTACCATGATGATGTGCTTGAGGGTCTTACACCTGTCTTTAATCGCATTGACTTCCTTGGCAAAACGTGGAGTGGTGATTACTGCTTTCGCACTACTGTCATTGATACGATACTCCACCTCATGTTCACGGAACATCACACTAGAGGGAATGGGGACTGCGCCGATTTTGACACCACCCAGAAAAGAGATCTGAAACGCAGGGATGTTGGGCAGGCGGATTAAGAACCGATCCCCTCGTTTCAACCCCAACGTCTTCAGGGCATTCCCGAACTTGTTTGACAGCGTCTTGAGGTCCCCGAAGGTGTACTTCTCGTTCTGACCAGCGGCATTCTCCCAGTAGAGCGCCACTTTATTCCTGTTCTTCGACGAAGCATGCTTATCCACAACATCAGCACCGATGTTGTACTGCTTCGGAATGTTCCATTTCCAGTGTTTACATGCTTGTGTGTAGTCAAACTCCCCCATATGTCTTCACCTATGGCTCGAACCGAATCAATAAAAATATTACTATTATCCAAGCAGGTTTGCGGCAATCACCATGCGTTGCACCTCAGAGGTGCCCTCGTAGATCTCAGTGATTTTCGCATCGCGGAACAACCGCTCCACCGTGTACTCCTTCGTGTATCCATAGCCGCCATGAATCTGTACAGCTTTAATCACTGCATCCATCGCGGTCTCAGAGGCGTACAGTTTTGCCATGGCTGCTTCTTTGGAGAACCGCTCTCCTTTATCTTTCACAAAGGCTGCGTTGTAGACCAAGAACCGTGCTGCTTGGATCCGAGTCGCCATATCCGCAATCATCCACTGAATCGCTTGGAACTTGGCAATCGGCTTGCCAAACTGCTCTCGTTGTTTGGCATAGGTGATGCTTTCATCGAGAGCAGCCTGTGCGATACCAACAGCCTGCGCAGCAATACCTATACGTCCACCATCTAAGGTGCTGAGTGCTATTTTGAATCCATCGCCTTCTTTACCGAGCAGGTTTTCTTTTGGCACTTCCATATCTTCAAAGATGAGTTCGGACACTAAGTTTGCGTTGATTCCCATTTTATCAAAAATACTTCCAACTTTGAATCCCTTCATGGTGTTCTCAACAATGAACGCACTGATTCCCTTTGAGGCAGCACTCTTATCTGTGACTGCAAAAACGATGAGAATCCCTGCTTTTGGGCCACTGGTGATAAATGTTTTATCGCCGTTTATCACGTATTTATTCCCTTTCAGCACTGCAGTTGTCTGCATCCCACCAAGATCTGAGCCAGCGTTTGGTTCTGTGCCAGCAAAGGCACCAATTTTTTCACCTGTTGCGAGTCGTGGTAAATACTTCTTCTTCTGCTCCTCAGTCCCATACTTCATAATTGGCCATGCAACAAGAGAGTTATGCACAGAGGTGATGACACCTGTTGAAGCACATTTCCTAGAAATTTCTTCAATGACAGTTGCATAGGTAACGACATCTAGACCAGCACCACCGTACTCAGTGGGGATGATAATGCCAAGGAGGCCGAGCTTCGCCATTTTTTCAAGGGTTTTCGTCGGATACTCCCCTTTTTTATCTAACTCTGCCGCGATTGGTGCTATTTCTTTTTCAGCGAATTCTCGGACCATGTTCCGAATCATTTTCTGCTGCTCATTGAGTTCGAGTTTCATGGGGTTTGGAATCAAATCATGTCACATAAAGGTTTCTGTTCCTCTCCTCAGAGGAATACACGAAAAAAAGGGGTTGAGGGAAAGAAAGACATATAATACCGATTAAAGTTTAAGACACTCAGTATGTCCCTCAAAAAAGGCTACATCCACATCTACACGGGTAATGGAAAAGGGAAAACCACAGCAGCCATTGGCCTTGGAGTCCGCGCCGTGGGAGACGGACTACGCGTCTGTATGATTCAATTCATGAAAGGACGACGGTACAGCGAACTCGATGGCCTAGCACATCTTCCCAATTTCACGGTGGTTCAGTTCGGGCGTGATGAATTCGTCTCCAAAGAAAAACCAGAGCAGATCGACATTGATTTCGCCTGCAAAGGTCTTGCCTATGCAAAAGAGGTACTCCACAAAGACCTGTATGACGTCCTCATTCTCGATGAAATCAATGTTGCCATCGACTACCACCTCATCGATGTAAAAGAAGCCCTGCAGTTACTCCAAGACAAACCACCGCACATGGAACTCATCTTCACGGGTCGCTATGCGCCCCCTGAACTCATCAAGCATGCTGATGTGGTCAGTGAGATCCTTGAAATCAAACACCCATATCAGAAAGGGATTCAAAGCAGAAAAGGTATCGACTGGTAAAACAACGGGAGTTTTCGCTCATGATGGAAAAAGAAAAACTGAGGCAGATGCAAGAGAAACGACAGAACTGGGAGTCCTCCGTCTACAAGAAAGCAGTTCAGGAAAACCAAGAACGAAAACAAAAATTTAAAAATCTCTCAGGCATCGAAATACAACATCTCTTTACACCTGAGGATACCGCTCATCTGAATTACCTCGAGGATATCGGGTTCCCCGGTCAGTTCCCCTACCTCCGCGGCATCCATCCTACCCTCTATCGTACACGTCTGTGGACGATGCGACAGTTTGCGGGGTTTGGCAGCGCAGAGGAGACGAACCAACGGTACCACTACTTGCTTGAACATGGGGAAACTGGGTTAAGTGTCGCCTTTGACTATCCTACACTCTACGGCTACGATACGGACCATCCCTTAGCGCGAGGCGAGTTTGGAAAATGCGGGGTCGCTGTCTCTTCACTCAAGGATATGGAGATTCTCTTCAAAGGGATACCGTTAGATAAAATCACGACGTCTATGACCATCAATGGTCCTGCTGCAGTGATTTGGGCGATGTACATCGCAAACGCTGAGAATCAAGGCATCAGGAAAGATATGATTGGGGGGACTATACAAAATGATATTCTCAAAGAGTACATAGCACAGAAATCCTACATCTTCCCACCAGAGCCATCTATGCGTCTGATTGTTGACACATTTGAGTACGGCTCCACCCATGTCCCGAAATGGAACACGATCAGCATCAGTGGGTACCACATTCGGGAGGCTGGCTCGACAGCCATCCAGGAGCTTGCCTTTACGCTTGGCGATGGCATTGAATATGTGAAAGCAGCGGTGAAGCGGGGGCTTGTGCTTGATGATTTCGCACCACGTCTCAGCTTCTTCTTCAACGCCCACAATGATTTCTTCGAAGAGATAGCTAAGTATCGAGCCGCACGGCGGATTTGGGCGCGTGAGATGAAAAAGCTCGGTGCGAAGAAACAACGGTCGCTGTGGATGCGATTTCACACGCAGACTGCAGGATGCAGCCTGACAGCGCAGCAACCAGAGATCAACATCGTACGAGTGACGATGCAAGCACTCGCAGCAGTACTAGGGGGGACTCAGTCGCTCCATACGAACTCTATGGATGAGGCGTTGGCGTTACCCTCAGAAAAAGCAGTACGGATCGCCTTACGTACTCAGCAGATTCTGGCAGAGGAGAGCGGCGTGACTGATACGGTCGATCCACTGGGTGGCTCCTACTATGTCGAATGGCTGACAGATACCATGGAGCAGGAGACCTACAAGTACTTCGACAAAGTAGAGCGACTCGGTGGTGTGATTCCTGCCATTGAGAAAGGGTTCTTCCAAAAGGAGATAGCAGAAAGCGCGTATCGGTATCAAAAGGAGGTTGATGCGAACCAACGGATCCTCGTAGGAGTGAACCGCTATCAACTGGATGAAGAAATCTCAATTCCTATTTTAAAGATGGATGAGAAAGGAGAGGAGCGGCAGATCAATCGTCTGAAAACACTGCGACATGAGCGAGATAACAGCAAAGTGGACGCACATCTCAAGCGTTTACAGAAAGCCGCAGCAGGCGAGGAGAACCTCATGCCCTTCATCCTTGACTGCGTCCATAGCTACGCCACCTTAGGAGAGGTGTGTGATGTCCTCCGAGAGGTGTTCGGGGAGTACAGAGAACCAGCAATTTACTAAGGATGTGAAAGTATGGTAAAAAAAATACGGGTATTGGTTGCCAAACCCGGTCTTGATGGCCATGACCGGGGTGCAAAAATCGTTGCACGCGCGTTACGAGACGCAGGCATGGAGGTCGTGTACACCGGCCTTCATCAGACAGCAGAGCAGATCGTCAACACAGCCATCCAAGAGGATGTGGATGTGGTGGGATTAAGCCTCCTCTCAGGGGCGCATCTCACGTTGTTTGTTGACGTCGCACGCTTACTTAAGGAGAAAGACATCCATGATGTGCTCATTGTCGGTGGTGGCATCATCCCACAAGACGATGTTCCTACACTGAAGAAAGCAGGGATCGCAGAGGTCTTCGGACCAGGCACACCAGTTGATGAAATTGTCAGTTTTATAAAGAAGAATGTGAAACGATGACTGATCTCTCCGCCAGAATTCTGTCTGGTGACCCACGCGCCATTGCTCGACTGATCACCCTTGTCGAAAACGAGTCAGCAGACGCTATTCCAACCATGAAACACATCTACGCACACACGGGACGTGCCCATGTCATCGGTGTCACTGGCGTCATGGGTAGTGGGAAAAGCTCGTTGATCTATGAACTAGCAGTGGTGTATCGTGCTGAGGGAAAGAAAGTCGGCATCATCGCCATTGACCCGACAAGCCCCTTCAGTGGTGGTGCGCTCCTTGGTGACCGTATCCGCATGATGGAGCTGTCCACCGATAGTGGCGTGTTCATCCGCAGTATGGGGACCCGGGGGATGATGGGTGGTCTGACTGGCGCCTTGTACGATGCAGTGGACATCCTGGATGCCGCAGGCATGGACATCATCCTCATTGAGACGGTTGGTGTCGGTCAAGACGAAGTTGACATAGTGAAAATCGCGGACACTACTCTAGTAGTTCTCGTCCCTGGTTTAGGTGACTCTGTGCAAACCATCAAAGCAGGGTTGATGGAGATAGCAGACATTTTTGTGGTCAACAAAGCTGATACCCCCGGGGTGGAACAAACCGTTGCTGAGCTTGAAGCAATGCTTGACTTAGCCACGGCACAGACTCGTGCTATTCCTATTGTGGCGACCTCTGCCAAACAGAGACAGGGGATTTCTCTGTTGAAACAGCGAATCACTGAGCATTCCGAGTTTTTGAAACAGAGTAAGCAGTTTGAGACACGACGGCGGCAGCGCTATGAGGCAGAGCTTGTAGAAATCATCAAGAAACGACTCCTGGCCTTCATTTTTGATGAAGCAACCTTGAGAGACACGGTGGATCGCTGCATCACTCAAATCTCAAACAAACAGCTTGATCCGTACAGCGCTGCTGACGAAATCTTAGGAAGAATCCTCAAATAAAGCAATAAAAAGAAAGAAAAAAAGAGGAAGCTGAGTGTCCTTATCGATGGTTGGTTTCTAGCAGCTCCATGTTCATGTTTTTCAGATACGGAATCAGTTCTTCTAAGTTCCCCATGATCTTGATAACACTGCCCGCGTCAGGTGCGTAGTAGAACCAGGCAAGCCCTTGGAGGATACTGATGTTGTACACATCATATGTTCCTGCAGGCACTGTGATGGTTTCTAAGGCTGTACACGTAAAGGTCTGGTTAATCGTAGGAACAGTAACAGTGTTGTTATACCCCATCAACGCTAATGCTTCTCGAATGTTGACCACCGGCAGTAATGCCTCGATTTCAGGGGGTAAAAATGCGCGGTTGAAAAACTTAGCGATGTTGTTGATGAACCGGATGATGTTGAACCAAATCGAGCGGATTTGACCAGTAAACGTAATATTTGTCTCTGTGATGCCCCAACTCAACCCTGTTGATAAGGGAAACGTCAACATCGCTATTGGATTTTCACACGCGGATGTTGCGTTGATGTTGACAGGGAAACGAATCTGCGGCAGCGTGAAAGGAAGCTCTATGTAGGGCTGCTCAATGATATCGATGAGGAACCGGCCCTTCAGAGTCACAGAGAGATCCTTGATGCCCAAGGCAGTTTTATTGATGACAAGATTCCCGTCTACTGCAAGGTTGGTAAAAGTCACAGTGAAATTCACAGGACCGTCACCAAGGTCAACATCGACTTTACATATCCCGCTTACCTCAGTAGTGTACGTTAACAGGTAATTTTCATCTGTAACGTTGACGACTTCAAGAGGTAACTCATTGATCGAGATAAACACGTCAACAGTTTGATTTTCGTCATCTAGACAAAACGAGATGTTATCTATCTTATACACCCAGGTGTCACCGATCTCCCAGACAGGAGCATCGACATTAAATGATGGCGCTACTGGTTCATTTACTTCATGCTGATACTGGTTCACTGTTGGTTTTGCTACAGTAATCAGCGTTGTCAGCAGCATAAAACACACTACAACCCCCATGAGTTTTTTTCTCATATTTTTCACCAACAGAAAAACAAATAGTACTGTATTATATAAATTTATCTGCTATAATTGTATCATTTATGACTACCAAAAAAATAAATAATCTCGTTTGAAGGACTTTTATTTCCTTTCGTAGACCCCTCGTCCACATCTAGCTCCTATTGCCTATACCGATGAGCTAGAGTGGAATCAACAAATGTGAGTGCTATACCATCCTCTCCTGTAACAATGTTATTTCTGTAAAATATTTCCAAATAAAAATTATAAGCCATAGAAAATAATCACTCTGAAATAATAGAGGTTGAAGCGAATGAACGAATCAAAACACAATATGTCTATTCTCATGACCTGGGCGTGTGCACTCCTCTGCATTGTCGCAACGTTTGCATCCACAGGTACAGCATCAGAGCCACAAGAACCGTTTGTTGAAACACCAGAACTACAGATGATTGAAGATGAGCAAACCGTGTTCGATCAGTTGTACACCGCGTATAGCAAAATGGACCTTAATCAATTTTCATCAGGGATTCTGTTTGACTTAGGAGCGGTGCTCTATGGTGATATCATTTTGGAGAATGATGGGTGCGAAAAGGATTGCTCTACTACCCTTACGACGAGTGATTTTAACAATGTGTACTATGCCTTTGTACAATCCTCAATACAGCAACGGCTACCAAGCTACACGCAGGTCAAAGAAACCGCTCAACACATTCGTGAGCAGGACCAACGTACACCACTTGCACTTGCAGTGATTACCTATGATCGCATTGATCCAGAGGCGTATGGCGATGGTCGCGTCACCTCACAAGAAGGCTATTTTCTTGGATCTACAGATAACACACCCGTCTCTCATACGCACACGTTTTTTGCTGCTGCGGTAACTGCCCCTCAGGTCTATGGACCGAGCGTCGAATTCATCATTCCGTCGACCCTCATTCTCACCAACAGTAAAATACCAATCATCTTTGATGATCTCACCATCACCTTCAGCGGCTCTAGTACACCACTACACATACGCATCGATCAGCCATTCACAGTCAGCAATCTTAAGCGTGATACCAACAACATGGTACAGTTCTGTCTCTCAGGGATGGCCAATGGGAATCAATTTTTTATGTACGGTTCATTTGTGTATGCACCGTTGATTATTCCTGATCACAAAGAGCTACCTCAAGTGACTGCAACTATACCTTACATAGGAGTACAAGGAAGCATCAACATACGCGTGTATCCCAGTGGAGGCACAGTCACCGGTGTCCAAGGCAACTACGATGTTCAGCTGAAGAACCTCATGTTCATCGTCGATGGTTTTGATGTGTTAAACGACAGGACCCAAGATGACATCTGGTACGATTTCGGCAGTGGCATGCAGAAGTTCCTTGACATGGGCTTCGACCTCATCTCCATTGACTACACCCAGGGCAACGACTTCATCCAACGGAACGGACTTGCGATTCGAGAAGCCTTCAAGAACATCCCTGAGTGGATGGCGCCTGGGTTTGAAAGCCAACGCGCTGTGGTCATGGCAGGTAGCATGGGGACGCAAACCGCACGGTACGCGTTGCGAACCGCTGAGCTGGACTATGAGGATCACCATGTCGGGTTGTTTGTCGCCCTGGATGGTCCGTTTAAAGGAGCAAATATTCCCCTAGGACTTCAGGGGTTTGTCACCTTAGCTGCAAAGACCTTTGGTGGAGAAGCACAAGACCTGCTGAACGGATTGAATAGCATCGCAGCAAGTCAAATGCTCACCGTCAATCGATACCCAACCGTCGTACAAATGCCACCACCATTACCACCCCATCTTGTGTGGCACTGGTGCGAACCAAACCCGTTGTACAATAGCTACTACACTGAAGTCAATGCTCTTGGACTCCCACAACAGTGCAGAAACGTTGCCGTGGCTAGTGGCAACGGCTTTGGACTCCGTCTCAGTACACATGCCTATGAGAATTATGGGTACGTCGACGACATGAAAAGTGTGACTCTCTTCCCACTGAAAGCAGAAGCAGGAGTACAAATTGCAACCTACTCCGATCATCCAGGTACCGTGTTCGATGGATACATTGGCGTGAAAATAAAAATCCATACCCTCTTGTTTGGATGGCAAACACTCCTCGAAATCGGAAAAGACCTCACCGTGACCTGTTCTGCAGCACAGTGTAAGTACCTCGACCTCGCGCCTGGGGGGACACGAGACAGCATAAAAACAGCTGTTGATGCCTTCAACGATGCCACTGTCATCAACGTTGTTGAGTGGATCAACAACTTACTTGGAACCCACATCTCGTGGAATATCCACTTCATTAAAACAATGACGTATTCTCTTGGAGATCATAGTTTTATTCCGACCTACAGCGCCCTTGCCGTTGATACGACAGATGTGAATTACGCACCAGGCACCGACCCTGCGCTCTACTCAAAGACTCCATTTGATAATGTCTACTTTGAAAGTGGGAATAGCATCGGACATGTTGGAGAAACATTTGAGAACATGGAGTTTATGAAAAATGAACTCTACGGGTTCCTTGCGACACAGCGTGCAGGTCAGCTAGCTATCACAGAGGATGGTATCTACAGAGTCCAGCAAGACGGCGACCTCATTCGACACTATCCTCTCAACAGCCCCACACAGGTTCAGACAATCCCGCATTGGAGTGGTGCACTCCACCCCTACTCCCTCATCGCTGGGTTCCCTGATGATTCCAATAAGAACATCTATGGCGTCAACAAGAATGGGAAGGTGTTCACCACGTGGAAGAATAATGGGATCATTACGTTTGCTCCTATCAGCATCGTGAATGTTGCTGCAGGTTCTCTGGTGCTTGGGAAAGCCATGAATTCAGGGAATGGCACAGCCCCTGGCATCTACGGGACTGGCCCACGAGATGGGTACAACGCTGTGAATCTCTACTATAACACTGGTTGGTGTGCACGAAGTGCACAAGGCGGGTACCCCATTCCCGGCTCACTCGTCTATGGGAATAACGTCATCTTCGGTGTCGATAGCTCCGGCTGTATCTGTATGATTCGGCAGGAGAATGGCCTTTTAAAATACTATCGAGTGATGAGCGACTATACAGACATTGTGCCTGGATCACTCTGCTTTGGCTACAGTATGTGGAGCGGCGATGGAACAGCCCCTGGGTTATATGCTGTCACACGAGAAGGTACTGTCGTTAATTATCGTTGGGTCAATAATGCGTGGCAGAGGCGAACGACAGATTGGGGAACAGTAGTCCCTGGATCACTTATTCTTGGTGATAAAGAAATCTATGGGGTCACTCCTCAGGGCACTGTGTGTCTCATCAGACAGGAGAGTGGTACTCTGAAGTATTATCACGTCTTGGAGAATTACAAGGACGTACACCCAGGGTCGCTCTGCTGGGGCAATGACATGTGGAGTACAACAATACCTGGGTTGTATGCAGTCAATACCTTTGGGAACATTGTGAATTATCGCTATGGATCTGGGTGGAGTAGACGAGACGCGTTTGGTGTTGGAATGTACGCTGTTGCTCCAGGATCCTTGGTTCGTGGAGGCACACGAATATTTGGCGTCGACTGCTACGATCAGCTCGTCTCGGTGGAACATCTCATCGGACAGGGTGGTTCTCTCCTCTGGTATTCAGTGTGGTAAAAGAAGAACGAACCTTCTTTCTTTTTTTTTCTTTCTTTATTTCTCTTTGAACGACGGTTTCCGTTTCTCTAAAAATGCACTCATTCCTTCTTTCTGATCTTCTGTTGCGAAGCAGGAGGAGAAGGATGCGATCTCCAGGCTGCATGCTGAGGGTAAGTCGATGTTGATTCCTTTGTTTACCAGTGCTTTGATAAAACTGGTTTGAATCCCTGATTTTTGCGTAAGTTTCTGTGCGAGTGCTTCTGCCTCGGTGAGGAGTTTCTCAGGCTCAACAACTTTATTGATTAGACCGATGCGAAGAGCTTCGTGCGCATCAATAGGGTCTCCAGTGAGGAGGAGTTCTTTTGCCTTGGTGATGCCGACGAGCCGTGGGAGCCGTTGTGTCCCCCCAAATCCAGGGTGGATACCAAGGTTGGTCTCTGGTTGCCCTATCTTTGCCTGTGCAGAAGCAAGGATGATGTCACAGGCCATCATCACCTCACAGCCACCACCAAGCGCATAGCCGTTGACTGCAGCTATGTACGGGAGACGAGACTGCTCAATCATGGAGAGGAGCTGGTGTCCTTGCTCTGCGAACTGCTTTGCCTCAAGCATCGTCATGTCCTTCATCTGTTTGATGTCGGCACCAGCGATGAACGCTTTTCCTTCACCAGTCAGGATGACGGCCTTGACGTTGGTGTCTTTCTCAAGCTCTTTTACTACCACTGTGAGCTCGGTGAGAACATCCTTGTTGAGGGCGTTGAGCGCCTCTGGTCTGTGTATTTTTATGGTAGCAACAGCGTCTTTCTTCTCCAAGATCAGATGTTTGTAGCTCATCGTGAATCACCGTGGTGGGTAGTCGTAGAACCCTTTACCGGTCTTGCGGCCAAGGTACCCTGCTTGCACCATCTTCTTCAGCAACGGGCAGGGTCGGTACTTGGAGTCATTAAAACCATCGTAGAGCACGTTGAGGATGTTGAGGCTTACGTCGAGACCAATGAGGTCAGCAAGCTCCAGCGGCCCCATGGGATGGTTCATCCCCAGCTTCATGACACTGTCAATGGACTGCACCGTCCCGGTACCGTCCTGCAGGCAGAAGATAGCCTCGTTGATCATCGCAAACAACACCCGATTAGAGATGAATCCTGGCCCGTCGTTCACCTCGACCGGTGTTTTCTCCATCTTCTCAGCGAGGTGTTTGATCAGTGTTGCTGTCTCTTCTGAGGTGCGCAGCCCGCGGATGACCTCCACCAGCTTCATCAGAGGCACTGGGTTCATGAAGTGCATCCCGATGAACTGCTCTGGTCGCTTGGTAGCAGAGGCAAGATCAGTGATCGGAATCGTAGAGGTATTCGAAGCAAAAATGGTCTCTTTTTTACAGATGCCATCCAGTTTCTGGAAGACCTCTTTTTTAATCTTAACTTCTTCGACAATCGCCTCAATGACGAGGTCAGCGTCTCTCATGTCCTCAAGTCTCGTGGTCCCATGGATCTTCCCGAGAATCCGCTCCTTGTCCTGCGCAGTCATCTTCCCTTTTTCCACGCTTTTGGTGATGAACCGTTCAACACTCCCCAGTCCTTTCTTCACGTACTCGTCTTTGACATCTGAGAGCATGACATCGTAGCCTGCTTTGGCAGACACCAAGGCGATGCCGTGACCCATGGTGCCAGCACCAATAATTCCAATTTTCTTTATCGTCATGAACTGTTTCCTCCTACCGTTCCACAACCATGGACACTGCATGACCACCACCAAGGCAGATCGTGGCAAGACCCCGATGCTTCTTGTACTGCTTCATCGCATGCAGCAAGCTGACCAAGATACGGGAGCCGCTACAGCCGATAGGATGGCCCAGGGCTATGGCTCCCCCGTGGACGTTGAATTTCTCCTTGGGGATGCCGATTTCCTTGATGAGGGCAGCAGACGCTGAGCTGAACGCCTCGTTGTGCTCGACCAGGTCAATGTCATCGATGGTGAGGTTCATCGTCTTGAACAACTTCCGGACACCAGGGATTGGTGCCTCCATGACGTACTCGGGTTTGACGCCTGTGACGTTGTAGCCTTTGATGGATCCTAGAATTTCATGTTTCGCTTTCACTGCTTGTTCTTTGCTCATGACCACGACCGCAGAGGCGCCATCCGTGATCTGGGAGGCGTTGCCTGCGGTGATCACCCCGTTTTCTTTGAAAAACGGTTTGAGGCCACCCAGGCTCTCCATGGTGGTCTCCCTGCGTATCCCTTCATCCTTGTCAAACACCAGGGGGTCCCCCTTCTTCTGCTTAATGGAGACAGGGACGATTTCTTCTTTGAACTTGCCTGTGTCAGTTGCCTTGGCTGCCTTGTGGTGACTTGCAAACGCTATCTCATCGCAGTCTTTCCTTGTAATGTGGTATTTCTCTGCGATGATCTCTCCGGTCATCCCCATGTGGAAATCATTGTACACATCCCAGAGTCCGTCGTGCACCATGGCGTCGATGAGCTTCCCATCGAACAGACGGTACCCGAACCGTGCCTTGTCTAAAAAGTACGGGCAGTTGGTCATGCTCTCCATGCCCCCTGCAACGATGCAGTCTGCCTCCCCCAGTTTAATCGCCTGAGCTGCGAGGATCACTGCTTTGAGGGAGGAGCCACACACCTTGTCGACGTGGAAGCATCCCACCTCATACGGGATGCCTGCGGCTATCGCTGCTTGCCGAGCAACATTCTGCCCTAGGCCTGCTGAGACGACATTGCCCATGATGACTTCCTGGACATCCTGGGGTTGTACACATGCCCTCTGGACTGCTTCCTTGATGACGATGCTGCCAAGTTGAGGAGCAGAGAACCCTCTGAGTGTTCCATCAAATTTGCCTTGTGCTGTTCGTACAGCTGCGACAATGACTGCTTCATGCATAATTGATGCCTCCACCTACTGTTGGTCTGGAGGATGCTATCCGGTGGTTGTTTAAAACATTTTCCAAAAAACCTACAAAAAAAATAGTTTTACTCTTAGGAGGAAAAACGCCTGTGAAGAGGGGGGGTAGCTAAAGAAGGAAGGGATTTTTTTTAGGGGGATAATATGAAGAACGCAAAAACGTCCCTTCCTCCTCTCCTGCTATCTCCTTCTTTATTTACATGCCATATTTTTCATTCTAATTCTGCTATACTGTATCATGTATACAATTAACATTTAAAAATGTTTCTACTTTTTCATTTTCTACGTGTTCTCGGAGGGGTGACAGATGGATGGTTTGACGTTTTACCCAAGAATCTTTATATAGAGTCATTGACAGAGAGTAGCAAGTCATTACTTATCATGACAATGGATGGTAGGAACGGAAGGCAATGCACCAGACAGCGCGAACCATGCTTTTACTCCTCAGTTTTTTCAGCATCCTCCAGAGCTCAGCGCT
>JAFGML010000047.1 GCA_016927555.1 Thermoplasmatota archaeon | reverse complement strand
GTTTCCCTGCAAGAGCCGTACTACCTACGGGATTTCCGTGGGCAGGTCGTACGCCTCTACCCCTTCCAGTACAACCCGGTGACCGCGACCTTACGGGTCTACCATGAGGTGACCATAGAGATTGTCCCCTCAGACCCCAGTACCCTTGGCTGCATGGTGCAGTACCCGCAGCGTGTCTCCAGTGATTTCCTCATGGTGTACGAACGTCACTTCATCAACTACAACCCCACGCGGTACACACCAGTGCCTGAGCAGGGCAACATGCTGGTGATTACCTATGATGATTTCTACGATGAAATGGTCCCCTTCGTCCAGTGGAAGAACCTGAAGGGAACACCCACAGAGATGGTGAACGTCTCTGGCATTGGCAACGCCAATGCGATTAAAACCTACATTTCCACCTACTACGCCACAAACAACCTGACCTTCGTCCTCTTAGTCGGCGATGCAGCACAAGTCCCCACAGCACCCGGGGGAAGCGCCTCTGACCCGGGGTACTCCTTCATCGTTGGATCAGACTACTACTCTGATATCTATGTCGGTCGATTCTCCGCAGAAAACACCGCGCAACTCCAAACACAAATAGATCGCAGCATCGACTACGAGATGAACCCACAGGCTGGTGCGGATTGGTACAAGAAAGGCGTGGGTGTTGCTTCCTCACAGGGTCCTGGTGATGACAATGAGATGGACTACGAGCACATCAGGAATATCCGTGCGTTACTGCTGAACTTCACGTACTCGTTTGTTGATGAGCTGTACGACGGCAGCCAGGGTGGCGGTGATGCACCAGGCAACCCGACGCCAACGATGGTTGCAACCGCGGTCAACGAAGGACGCTCCATCATCAACTACTGCGGACACGGGTGGATGCAAGGCTGGGGATCCAGCGGGTTTGACAACAGCGATGTCAATGCATTAACCAATGACAATATGTTGCCGTTCATCGTCTCAGTCGCCTGCAACAATGGAGAATTTGACAGCGGCACATGCTTCGGAGAAGCCTGGCTACGTGCCACCAACAATGGACAGCCAACCGGTGGTATTGGTGCGTTCATGTCGATGATCAGTCAAAGCTGGGATCCACCCATGCAAGCACAGGATGAATTCAACGACATCCTCACTCAGAAATACCCGGATAACAGAAAGACGACCTATGGAGCACTCTGCTTCTGTGGCTGTATGTCCATGAACGATGAGTATGGGTCTGCAGGGTACTACGAAGCCGATGCCTGGACGGTCTTTGGTGACCCCTCGCTGCAAGTCAGGACTGACACACCAAGTGAGATGACTGTGAACCATGGTGTGTTCATTGAGTACGGTGCGACGAGCTTTGAGCTTGATGTCCCTGGTGTGCCTGATGCGTTATGTGCGATTTCGTTTAACTACAAGACACTTGGCTATGGACTGACGGATGCCACGGGTCATGCGGTCATTGAGTTCTTTGAGCCACTGGCTGCGGATGATAGTGTTGATTTTGTGGTCACAGCGTTGAACAAAATCCCGTACATGGCTGTGCTGTCTGTTGGTGAACCGAATCAACCCCCAGCAGTCCCAGAGAAACCAACGGGTCCTGCTGAAGGCAAACCCGGTGTGAGCTACATGTACCGCACCTCGACCACTGATGCTGAAGGAGACCCCATCTTCTACATGTGGGACTGGGGTGACGGGACGTTCAGCGAGTGGGTTGGCCCGTTTGCCTCTGGTCAAACCGCGACAACCACGCACACCTGGGAGGAGCAAGGCGGCTACGCGGTGCGTGTGAAAGCCTCAGACGGCCGTGGTGAGACCGATTGGTCAGAACCCCTGGATGTCACCATGCCGACGTCAACACTCTGGTTCATCCTCCAGCAGCATTTCCCACGACTCGCACACTTCCTGACATTACTGCAGCAGCTTCTGCAGTAACCTTTCTTCTTTCTTTTTTCTCTTAATCAACTATCGTATGATCTCCGGCCGTACGGCCGTACTCTGAGGGATGAACCGTATGAAGAAACAACGAACTATCTATGAATATTTCACTGTAAGTTTTATGCTGTTCTGTCTTGTGATTACGCCATTTTCAGTTTCATCATTCAGTATCTCTCATGAAGGATTGCAGCAGTTGTTCACTCCACCCACGCCGATCCGTCAACCCGCGGAATTCGAGCCGATGGAAGGTGTGCTCATCCGCTACCAGTTTGGGATCTCCTATCAGATCATAGCAGAGATGGCAGAGGACGTTACTGTGGTGACCATCGTGTCATCGACGTCGCAGATGAACACGGTGCTCTCTGCGTATGCCTCTCAGGGTGTGAACCTGGACCACTGTGAGTTCCTCATCGCTCCGACTGATTCGTACTGGACCCGTGACTACGGCCCCTGGTTCATCATCACAGGAGACGATGAGCAAGGGGTTGTTGATTTCACGTACAACAGGCCACGGCCCAATGACGATCAAATCCCTGTGGTGTACGCCAACAACCAGAGTATCCCTTGGTACTTCATGGACCTGGTGCACACCGGTGGGAACTACATGACCGATGGGCAGGGGAT